>NZ_BAAAVI010000006.1:0-44209 GCF_039534445.1 Streptosporangium fragile
GGCCCGGTGGCGGACGGCCCGCCGGGCGGGTGGCCCGGCCCGGCGGTGGACCTGCGCGCGGAGGCGGTCCTGCCCGGGGACATCGCCTTCGGCGGCGCCCCGATCCCGCAGGGGCCGCCGCGGCGGGTGCTGCTCACCGGCGCGACCGGTTTCCTCGGCGCGTACCTCCTCGCCGGGTTGCTGCGCGCCGCCGAGGCCGACGTCCACTGCCTGGTCCGGGGCGACGACCCCGCCGGGCGGCTGCGCGGCAACCTCGCCCGGTACGGGCTCTGGGACGACCGCTTCACCGGCCGGATCGTCCCCGAGCGCGGCGACCTCGGCCTGCCGGGGCTCGGTCTGCCCACCACCCGGTTCGCGGAGCTGGCCGACACGGTGGACCTCGTCGTGCACAACGGGGCCCTGGTCAACTTCGCCCTGCCGTACCGGCGGCTGCGCGGGGCGAACGTGGACGCGGTCCTGGACGTCCTGCGGCTGGGGGCGTCCGGCCGGATCACCACCCCCGTCCACCTGGTCTCCACGCTCGGCGTCCACCTGACGCCGGGCGAGCGCACGGTCCGGGAGGGTGACCCGCTGCCGGATCCCGGCGCGCTGCACCTGGGCTACGACCAGAGCAAGTGGGTGGCCGACCGGCTGGCGGACGACGCCCGGCGGACCGGGCTGCCGGTCGCGATCCACCGGCCGGCCCGGGTCGCGGGTGACAGCCGCACCGGCACCCCGGCACCCGGCGACTTCCTCGGCCGGCTCTTCGCCACGTGCGCGGGCCTCGGCGCCGTCCCCGACGGGGAGCGGCTCGACATGGCCCCGGTCGACCACGTCGCCGCGGCGATCGCGCACCTGGCGGCGGCCCGCGCCACCGGCGACTTCCACTACTACAACCCACGCGTCCTCGGCTCGGCGGAACTGGCCGAGGGCCTGCGCGACCACGGCTTTCCGGTCCGGCTCGTGCCGGGCCCGGAGTGGCGGCGGCTGGTCCGCGACCGGCTGGCCGCCGGGGACGAGGTGCCGATCGCCCCCTACCCGGCGTTCTTCGCCGAGTACGGGGGGCTCCCCGGGCCGTCCTTCGACTGCTCGGCCACCGAGCGGGCGCTCGCCGCCGCCGGGCTCGCCTGCCCACCGGCCGACGGGAAGCTGCTCGACCTCTACCTGGACGGTTACACGCGTGCCGGGGTCCTGGAGGGTGGCTGCCGTGTCTGACGGCGTCCGCCGCTTCGCCGTCATCTGGGCGGCCCAGCTACTGTCGATCATCGGGTCGAGCCTGACCGGGTTCGTCCTGGGCGTCTGGGTCTTCCAACGGAACGGCTCGGCCACCGAGTTCGTACTGATCATGTTGTGCGCGGTCCTGCCCGAGGTGCTGCTCTCCCCGCTGGCCGGGGCGCTCGCCGACCGGTGGGACCGCAGGCGGCTGCTGCTGGCCGCCGACGCCGGGTCCGCCGCCGTCACCGCGGTCCTCGCCCTGCTGCTGGCCGCCGGCTCGCCGGAGGTCTGGCACGTCTACGCGGTCACGGTGGCCGGGTCGGTCTTCGGCACCTTCCACATGGCCGCCTACCACGCGATGATGCCGCTGATCATGCCGCAGCGGCACCTGGGCAGGGCCAACGGCCTGATGCAGGTCGCCGACTCGGTGAAGATCGCCGCCCCGCTGCTGGCCGGCACGCTGCTGGTGACGGTCGGCGTCACCGGCGTGGTCGTGATCGACCTGGTCACCTTCCTGGTGACCCGGGTGGTCATGTTCGCCGTGCGGCTGCCGCGCGAGGTCACCCGGCCGGGCGCCTCGGCCCCGCCGGCGGCGCTGCGCGGGGATCTGCTGTTCGGCTGGCGGTACCTGCGGGCCAGGCGTGGGCTGTTCCAGCTCGTCATGGTGCTGGCCGCCTACAACCTGTTCTTCGGGATGTCCGGGGTGCTGGTCCAGCCGCTGATCCTGTCGTTCGGGTCGGCCGCGGTGCTGGGGGCGCTGATGTTCGCCGGCGGCGCCGGGGTCTTCGCCGGGGGGCTCGTGCTGAGCGCCTGGGGCGGGCCGCGGCGGCGCATGCGCGGCGTCGCGGCGTTCACGGCCCTGGGCGGGGTGCTGCTCGCCCTGCACAGCCTCGCCCCCTCGCCCTGGCTGATCGCCGTGGTGGCGCCGGCGTTCCTGTTCACGCTGCCGTTCGTGCAGGGCACCGGGATGACCGTGCTGCAGCTCAAGACCGATCCCGCGGCGCTGGGCCGGGTGCTCAGCACGGTCCGCGCGGTCACCCAGACCGCCACCGTGCTCACCTATCTCGTCGCGGGCCCCCTGGCCGACCGTGTCTTCGAGCCGATGCTGGCCCCCGGCGGGGTGCTCGCCGGCACCCTCGGCGGCGTGATCGGCACCGGCACCGGCCGGGGCATCGCGGCGATCTTCCTGCTCACCGGCCTGTGCCTGGTGCTGCTCGCGCCGCTGGCGTACCTGCAGCCCCGCTTCCGGAGAGCGGAGTCGGAGCTGCCCGACGCCGCGGACGTGCACGCCCCGGAGGCCGCCGACCCGCGCGTTACGCAAGGAGAGAACGATGCCGCTCTATCTCGACCCTGACGAACTCCGGGGGACGCCGGGCCCCCACCTCGACCTGATCGGCGCGATGGCGTTCCGGGCGGCCGGGGCCGCCCAGCGTCTGGGGGTCTTCGAGGCGCTCCTCGGCGGCCCCCTCCCGGTGGCGGACCTCGCGGCGCGGACGGGCACCGGCCCGGCCGGGCTCGTCGTGCTGCTCGACGCGCTCGTCTCCTTCGGCTACCTGGAGCGGGCACCCGGACCGGCATATGCCAACAGCCCCATGGCGGCCGACCTGCTCGACCGGCGCGCCCCGTGGACGTACGCCCCGGCGCTGGCCTTCTGGCAGGACCTGCTCGCCGAGCTCTGGGACGGCCTGGAGGAGTCCGTGCGCACCGGTCGGCCGCAGGCCGACTTCTACGCGTGGCTGGAGGAGCGGCCGGACACCCTCGCCGACTTCCAGGCCATGCTGGACGGCATGGCGGCGGCGCGCGCCCCGCTGGTCGCCGAGGCCGTGCCCGACCCCGGGGAGCGCCTGCTCGACCTCGGCGGCGGGCACGCCCGCCACAGCATCGCCCTCTGCCGGGCGCACCCCCGGCTCACCGCGACGGTCGTGGACCTGCCGAACGCGCTGGCGGGCGGCCGGGCCAGGGTCGCCGAGGCGGGGCTGGGCGACCGCGTCACCCTGCTCCCCGGTGACCTGGCCGAGGTCGACCTCGGCTCCGGGTACGACACCGCGCTGCTGTTCAACCTCTGCCACGGTTTCGACGAGGCGGGCAACCGGGCCCTGTTCAAGCGGGTGGCGGGGGCGCTGCGCCCCGGCGGCAGGGTGCTGGTGCTGGAGTCCTTCGCGGACCTGCCGCCGGGCACGCCCGCCGCGGCCGAGGCGTTCGTCCGGGCCTTCAGCCTGAACCTCGCCGTCACCCAGGGAGGCCGGATCCACGCCTTCGGCGAGGTCGCCGGGTGGCTGGCCGACGCCGGGTTCGGCGGGATCGAGCGGCGCCCGCTGCAGGGCACCGACGAACTGCTCGTCGCCCGGCTGGAGGCGCCGTGAGGATCGTCATCGTCGGGGCGGGGCCCGCCGGCACGCTCCTGGCCTGCTACCTGGCGGGACGGGGACACCGGGTGGACGTCTACGAGCGGCGGGCCGACCCCCGGCTGCTCGACGAGGACGAGAGCCGCTCCATCAACCTCGGCCTGTCCGCCCGGGGCATCAAGGCGCTCACCGACGTCGGCCTGATGGACCGGTTGCGACCACTGACCGTCCCGATGCGCGGCCGGGCGATCCACCTGCCCGGCGGTGGCGCGCCCTTCCAGCCCTACGGGGCCCACGAGGGCGAGATTCTCCACTCGGTGCTGCGCCGTGACCTCATCACCGCGCTCGTCGACCATGCCGAGGCCCGGCCCGGGGTGACCTTCCACTTCCGGCACCGGCTGGTCGGCCTCGACCGCGACGCCGCCGCGGTGCACCTCGTCCACGAGGAGACCGGGGAGCGCAGCACCGTCGCGGGCGACGCGGTGATCGGTGCGGACGGCGCGTTCTCCCAGGTGCGGGCGCACATGCAGCACGGGCTTCGGGCGGACCACCATCAGGAGTTCCTGCCCTGGGGCTACAAGGAGCTGACCATCCCCGTCGCCGACGACGGGTCGGCCAGGACCCGGTTGGAGGCGCTGCACGTCTGGCCCGGCGAGAACGCCCTCATCGTCGCCCACCCCAACCGCGACAACTCCCTCACCGGCACGCTCTTCCTGCCGGTCGAGCGGTTCGGTGAGATCACCGACCCGGAGGGGTTCTTCCGCGAGCGGTTCCCGGACGCGCTCGACCTGATGCCGCACCTGGCCAAGGAGTACGCCGAGCACCCGGTGGGGCACCTGGTCTCGATCCGCACCTCCCCGTGGCACTACCGGGGCCGGGTGGCCCTCATCGGCGACGCCTGTCACGCCGTCTACCCCTTCTACGGCCAGGGCATGAACTCGGCGCTGGAGGACTGCACGGTCCTCGACCGCTGCCTCGGCGACCACCCGGAGAACCCGGCGGCCGCCTTCGCCGAGTACCAGCGCCTGCGCAAACCGCACACCGACGTGCTGGACGAGCTGTCCCGGCAGAACTTCGTGGAGCTGCGCGACCGGCTCCGCTCCCCGCTCCACCTGGCCAGGAAGAAGGCGGACCTGCTGCTCGCCCGGTTGTTCCCCGGCCGGTGGATGCCGATCTACACGATGGTCTCGCACACCACCGTCCCGTACGCCGACGCGCTCGCCCGCGCCCGGCGGCAGGACGCGCTCCTGCGCGGGGTGGCCGCGGCCGCCGCCGTGGCGGGGCTGGCCGCGGCGGTACCGCTCCTGGCCCGCCTGGCCCGCGGTGTGCCGCACGCCCGTGCCTTCCGCGCCCCCCTCGCCCGGATTCCCTCCGCCCACCATGTCACCTCCGCACCGCTCGCCCGCCCCGCACCGCGCAATCCCCGAAAGAGCGAACCGCCATGCTGATCGACTCCGCGGACCCCTCCCGCGTCCTCCTGGAGATCGCCGACCTGGACGGCGACCACGAACTCGTCCTGAGGTACGGCGCGTCGCTCAGGCGGATCGTCACCTGGGCGCGGGAGTACCTCTGCCGCCCCCACGAGGCGCTCGGCAGGAAGGGGCCCGTCTGCCCGTACGCCCAGACCGCGCTCGACCGCGGCACGTTCTACCTCGGCGTCCACCCCGGCAGGCCCGACGGGCCGGGGGCGGTCACGGCGCTGGCCGGCTACCGCGACTGGTTCCCGCGGCTGGTCTCGCCGCCGGGGGTGTCCCCGCAGTACCGGACGATCCTGGTGCTCTTCCCCGACCTGCCGGAGGCCGAGGCGGCGGCGGTGATCGACCACGCCCAGGCGGCGCTCAAGTCGCGCTACGTCGCCGGCGGGCTGATGATCGGCGAGTTCTACCCCGGCCCGCCGCCCAAGGCCGGGTTGTGGAACCCGGACTTCCGTCCGCTGGGCAGCCCGGTCCCCCTGCTGGCGATCCGGCACATGGTGCCGACCGACTTCCCGTTCCTGCGCGACGATCCGGAGCAGGTGGCGTCCTACCTGGCGCGTTTCGGCGACCGTCCCCCGGCCGCGCTCAGGGCCGAGGTCCGGGCGGTCGCCGCCCGCTACGGCCTCCTGGCGGGGGTGGGCGCCACCGCGGCGGAAGGCGCGTGAAAAAGGGGCGGCCCGCGCCGGGATGTCTCCCCGGCGCGGGCCGCGCGGTGGACCCGCTCGTGGCGGGTCGTCTCAGACGCCGAGCAGTTCGGCGGCGGCCTGGGCGTTGGCGCGCGCGGCGCCGTACGTGGCCAGGTAGGTGACGCCCGCGGGGCGCCAGATCGGCAGGCCCATCTCGACCACGGTGGCGTCCGGGCGGGCGGCCAGCAGCGCCGAGACCACCGACTGGCTCGTCTCGTAGCGGTGGGCGTCCTTCACCACGACGACCAAGGAACGGCCGGTGGCGCGGCGCAGGATGTCCGGCACGTCCGCGGCCTCGGGCTTGACCCGGACCACCTCGGCCCGCGGCGGCAGCGGCGTGAAGCCCCACGGCACGTCGCCGACCGCGATGGTCGGCGGCGTGTCCACCTCGACCACCAGCGGGTCGACCAGCGGGGCGGCCGAGCCGGTGAGGCTGACCGCGCGGCGGGCGGCGGCGAGGCCGATCACCTTCTCCTCGGTCCCGCCGGTGCGGGGAGCGCCGGACCAGGCGCGCAGGCGGGCCACCCGCTCGGCGGCCTCCTCCAGCCGGGCCGCGGGCAGCCGGCCGTCCAGGACGGCTGCGACGATCTCGTCGATGATCCGGCGGACGTCGTCCGAGGTGGGGGTCGGGCCCAGGCAGAGCAGGTCGGCCCCGGCCGCCAGGGAGAGCACCGCGCCGCCGGCCAGGCCGTAGGCGTCGGTGACGGCCCGCATGTCGAGGGCGTCGGTGACGACCACGCCGTCGTAGCCCAGCTCGCCGCGGAGCAGACCGGTCAGGGCGGCGGGGGAGAGCGTGGCGGGGGCGTCGCCGGTGACGGCGGGAACACGCACGTGGGCGGTCATGATGGACCTGGTCCCGGCCTCGATGGCGGCGCGGAAGGGCGCGAGCTCGCGTTCGCGCAGCAGCTCCCGCGAGGCGTCGACGACCGGCAGCTCCAGGTGCGAGTCCTGCCGGGTGGCGCCGTGACCGGGGAAGTGCTTGACGCAGGCGGCCACCCCGGTCGACTGCAGGCCGCGCACCGCGGCGACGGTGTGCCGGACGACGAGCGCGGTGTCCGCCCCGAACGAGCGGGTGCCGATCACCGGGTTGTCGTCGGCGGTGTTGACGTCCGCGGCGGGGGCCATGTCGAGGGTGACGCCGCAGCCGGCCAGCTCGTCGCCTATCGCCCGGTAGACGCGCCGGGTCAGCTCGACGTCGTCCACGGCGCCGAGCGCGGCGTTGCCCGGGTACGGGCTGCCCACGTGGTAGGCGAGCCGGGTGACGTCGCCGCCCTCCTCGTCGAGTGAGACGACCGGGTCGCCGGCCTCGCGCAGCCGGGCGGTGAGGGCGGAGAGCTGGTCGGCGTCGGTGATGTTGAACCCGAAGAGGGTGACGCCGCCGAGGCCGTTCTCCAGGCCCCGCAGCACCCACTCGGGGGCCCCGGTGCCCTGGAACGCGGCGAGCAGTGTGCCGGCCGCGAGACGGCGCAGCCCCTGGTCGCCGCGGTCCGCGATGAGCTCAGACATGGCGGTAGGCGTTCCTTACCTGAAGTTGCGTGGTGTGTCAGAAACGAGGTCGGGCTGGTACGGCCCGCGCCTTGTGGGCGTGGGTCGTACCGGCACCGGTGGGGATCAGCCCTTGACGGCGCCCGCGACGAGGCCGGAGACCATCCGCCGCTGCACCAGGAGGAAGAAGACGATGACCGGGATGGTCATCAGGGTGGAGGCGGCCATGATCGCGCCCCAGTCCACCGACCGCTGGCTGACGAAGTAGCGCAGCGCCACGGGCATGGTGAAGCCGCTCTGGTCGCTCATCAGCGTGAGCGCGAAGACGAACTCGTTCCACGCGGTGATGAAGGAGAAGATGCTGGTCGCGACGAGACCGGGGGCCACCAGCGGGAACAGCACCCGCCAGAAGGTGGTGAACCGGGACGCGCCGTCGATCCAGGCGGCCTCCTCCAGTTCCCTGGGCACCGCCGCGACGAAGGTGCGCAGCATCCAGATGGCGAACGGCAGCGTCATCGCGACGTTCACCACGATCAGGCCGAGGAGCTGGTCGTACAGGCCGGCCCGCCGGACCATCATGAAGAGCGGGATGAGCAGCGCCTCGCCCGGCACCATCTGCACGACGAGCAGCAGGATCAGGAACGAGGTGCGCCCGCGGAAGCGGAAGCGGGCCACCGCGGTCGCCGAGAGCAGGGAGAAGACCGCGCCGA
This sequence comes from Streptosporangium fragile, assembly GCF_039534445.1. Taxonomy (NCBI): domain Bacteria; kingdom Bacillati; phylum Actinomycetota; class Actinomycetes; order Streptosporangiales; family Streptosporangiaceae; genus Streptosporangium; species Streptosporangium fragile. The sequence continues at coordinate 7,896 of NZ_BAAAVI010000006.1, forward strand.
TCAGGACCGTGCCGAGCGCCACGACGGCGCTGTTGAGCAGGTAGCGCCAGACGGAGTGGCCCGCGACGCCCTCGCCGAAGACGCGCTCGACGTGCTCCAGGGTCGGGTCGGTCGGGAACGGGATGAACTGGGTCGTGAAGATCTGCTCGTTGCTCTTGAACGCCGTGGTCACCATCCAGTAGACGGGGAACACCGCGAACACGAACACCGCGACGGCCAGGGCGTTCAGGCCGGCCCTGCGGAGCTTCCTGCGCTTCTTGAGCCGCTTCTGGATCTTGTAGTTCGTGATCTCCTGCAGAACGGTCATCGCACGTCCTCCGTCTTCACGATCTGGCGGACGTAGAAGAAGGTGATGACGAGCAGGATGAGGGTCAGCACCACCGCGATCGCGGCGCCCATGCCCATCTTGACCGGCGCGGCGAACGCCTGGGTGTAGGAGAACAGCGACAGGTTGAACGCCTCGCGGTTGGAGGTGCCGCCGGCCAGCACGAAGAGCTGGGTGAAGACCTTGAAGTCCCAGATGATCGAGAGCACCGTCAGCACGGCGAAGACCGGCTTCAGCAGCGGGAAGGTGATCTTCCAGAAGATCCGCCACGTGGAGGCCCCGTCCACCCGGGCCGCCTCGTACAGCTCCTGGGCGATGCTCTTCAGCCCGGCCAGCACCGAGACCGCGATGAACGGGAACGACGCCCAGACGACCATCAGGATCAGGATCGCGTAGATGCTGACCGGGTCGTTGAGCCACGGCTCACCGGTCCAGTCGGCGCGGCCGAACAGCAGGCTGGAGAGCCAGTCGGGCAGCGCGTTGAGCGCCCAGTTGATGATGCCCGACTCGGCGTCGAAGAGCCAGCGCCAGATGATCGCGCTGGCGATCTGCGGGGTCGCCCAGGCGGCCATGATGCCGACGACGAGGAAGGTCGACATCCTCTTGCTCAGCCTGTTCAGCAGCAGGCCGACCAGGGTGCCGAGGATCAGGGTGAGCGCCACCGTGACGGCGGCGAAGACGATGGTGTTGCGGAGCGAGGTCCAGAACAGCCCCGACTCCAGCAGCTTGGCGTAGTTCTCGAAGCCGACGGACTCGGCGGGCACGCCCCGGATCTGCCGCAGTCCCACGTTCTGGAAGGACATGGTGATCAGCTGGAACAGCGGGTAGAGCAGGAGTCCCGCGATGACCAGCAGGCCCGGTACGAGCAGCGCGTAGGGGATCACCCAGGCGGGCAGCCCGCTGGATCGGTGCGGGGGCGTGGTGCCTCGGCGCCCCCGCGCCGGGGCGGGGGAGGTGCCCCCGCCCCGGGCGATGGTTGAGGTGTTGGCCATGGTTACTGGTTCAGGATCTCTTCGAGTTCCTTGTTGGCGTCGGCCAGCGCGGTGTCGACGTCCTTCTTGCCCTCGATGACGGCGCGGGCCGCGCTCTGCAGGACGGCCTTGGTGTCGTTGGCCTCGGCCCAGTTGGTGTCGTTCGGGAAGCCCTTGGCGACCTTGAAGGTCTCGGCGAACGGCGCCTGCACCGGGTCCGCGGCGTACTCGCTCAGCGCCTCCGGGTAGAGCGGCAGCAGGCCGCCGTCCTTGGCGTAGCGGGTGCCGAACTCCTTGCCGGCGGCCAGCTTGAGGTACTCGGCGGCCAGTTCGACGTTCTTGGCGTCCTTCCAGATGGCGATGTCGTTGCCGCCCTGGAAGGCCGGGGCCGGGCCGCTGCCGTCCTTGGCCGGGACCGAGAAGAAGGCCATGTCGTCGTCGGTGATCTTGCCGCCGCTCTGCTCCTTGATGGTGGTCAGGTCCCAGCCGCCGGTCACGTACATGCCGACCTTGCTGTTGGCGAAGCGGGTGGCGATGTCCACCGAGTTCTGGGTGAGGGCGGACTTGCGCGAGACGCCGTGCTTGGCGACCAGGTCGGTGTAGTACTGGAAGCCCTCCTTGAAACCGGGCTCCGTCAGCTTGCCGACCCACTTGCCGCCCTCGAAGGCGGCGAAGTCGCCGCCGGCGGACCAGACGAACGGGGAGAGCGACATGTTGGCGTCGGAGCCGCCGTTGAAGGCGAAGCCGTCGACGTCCTTGCCCTTCTTCTCGACGATCTTCTTGCCCGCCGCGACGAGGTCGTCCCAGGTCTTGGGGATCTCGATGTCCAGTTCCTTGAACCAGTCCTTGCGGTAGAGGACCGCGCGGGTGCCGCCACCCCACGGGGCGGCGTAGATCTTGCCGTCGACCGTCTCGTAGCCCCACAGGTTCTGCGGGATCTGCTGGAAGTCGGGGGTGCTCTTGACGATGTCGGTGATGTCGGTGAGGGCGTCCTGCGCGACCCAGGCCGCCACCTGGTCGTTGCCGAACTCCGTGACGTCCGGGCCCTCGCCGCCGGCGAGCGCGGCGGTCCACTTGGCTTGCGCGTCCGGCCATGGCACCCACTGGAGCTTGACCTCGGCGCCGGTGAGCTCCTTGAACTTCGCGTTCAGGTCGTTCATGAGGGCGGTCTGCTTGGAGTCGGGGGTGCCCAGGCGCCAGACGGTGAGGGTCTGGCCGGCGAACTTCGGTCCGGAGGCGGGCGCCGACGCGTCGGCGTTCTGCGCCGGCGTGGGCTCGCTGCCACCGCAGGCGGCGAGACCCAGGGCGAGGGCGGCGGTGACGGCCGTCGTGGTGGCGATTCTCGCGAACTTCACTGGAGTTCTCCCTTTCAGGCTTTCGCCGGGATCTTGCGCTCGTCGGTAATCGGCTGGGGTCCCCCGTGACCCTCTGGACTCAACTGGGAGCGGTCGGAGCTGCGGCAACCCGCGCGGCCGCTGATCGCTTGCCTGCGGGCTGACTACGGTTAAACTAACAAGAAACTTTCTTAAAAGAAACGATCGTTAGCGGATCGTGACGGGGAGGGCGACCTTGTCCAGACGTCCGGGGACACCTCGGCTGCTGCGCCAGCTCAACGACCGAGCGGCGCTGGAGCTCCTGCTGTCCGTCGGCCCCCTCACCCGGGCCGAGCTGGGAGAACGCACGGGGCTCTCCAAGGTGACCGCGGGGCAGCTGCTCTCCCGGCTGGAGGAGCGCGACCTCGTCACGGTGGTCGGCGAGCAGGCGGGCGGGCGCGGCCCCAACGCCGCCCTGTACGCCGTCGTGCCGTCATGCGCGTACGTGGTGGGCCTCGACGTGCTCCCGGACCGGATCAGCGCGGGCGTCGCCGACATCACCGGCGAGATCGTCGCCGAGGTCGCCGTCGACCCCAGCGGGCACGACGACCCGGTACGGCTCGTGCGGAGCGCGGTGCGCAAGGTGTGCGAGTCGGCCGGCGTCGGCGCGGACCGGCTGCGCGCCTTCGTGATCGGCACCCGGGGCGTCGTCGACCCCGGCACCGGCGATGTCCGCTTCTCCTTCGACCTGCCCTCCTGGCACGCGGGCGTGCTCGCCCAGCTCCGCCACGACCTCGACATCCCGGTGACGATCGAGAACGACGTCAACCTCGCCGCCCTGGCCGAGCGCTCGCACGGCGCCGCGCGGGGCGTCGACGACTTCGTCCTCGTCTGGGCCGGGGTCGGCCAGGGCCTCGGCGTCATGCTGGGCGGCCGGCTGCACCGCGGCTTCACCGGCGGCGCGGGGGAGATCGGCTGGCTCCCGGTCCCGGGCGAGCCGCTCCCGACCGAGGTGAACGAGCCCCAGTCGGGCTCGTTCCAGCGCCTCGTCGGCGGCGACGCGGTGGCCGGCCTGGCGCGCGCCCACGGCATCGTCCCGGCCCTGACCGCGGCGGCCGTCCCCGCGGCTCCTGTCCCCGTCTCCGCTCCCGCGGCACCCGTTCCCGCGGCCTCCGCCGCCGGGGGCGCGGGGGGCGTGCCCCCGGTCTCCGCCGGGGGCGCGGAGGCCGGGGCGTCCGGAGAGGCGGGTGGCGGCCTCGCGGCGGCACCGGTCACGGGGACCGGCTCGGTGGGCGACTACGTCAGCGCGGCCGTGGCCGAGGGGGCCGACGCGTTCCTGGACGAGCTGGCCGGGCGGCTGGCCGTCGGGGTCGCGGCCGTCGCCGTGGTGCTGGACCCCGGGCTGATCGTGCTCAGCGGCGACGTCGGCCGGGCCGGGGGAGAGGCGCTCGCGGTCAGGGTCCAGGAGGCCGTGGCCCGGGTCTGCCCGAGCCAGCCCAGGGTCGTGGTCACCAGGGTGCGGGGCAACCCCGTGCTGCGCGGCGCCCTGGTCTCGGCCCTGGAACAGGCCCGGGAACAGGTGTTCTCCGACACGGTGTGACGCCCCGCGGCGGGTGCGTCGCGGCCGGACCGGGCGTCGCGGCAGGTGTTCTCCGACGCGGTGCGACGCCCCCCGGAAGGGCGGTGTCCCCGGGCCCGAGGCGCGTGAGGAAGAATTACGGTCATGCGCGACATCGTTTTGATCTCCGATCCCCGGGTCGCCTCGGTTCCCGTCGAGGAGTCCGGTGAGCAGCTGATCGACGTACGGGGGCGGCTGCGTACGGACGACCGGCTGGCCGATGCCGCGGGGGCGTTCGCCCACCTCAGGGAGGGGCTGCTCGCCCGGCTGGAGCAGGCGCAGGCGCAGCTTCCCGACGGCTACCGGCTGCTGGTCGTGGAGGGGTACCGGCCGGTGGCGGCGCAGCAACAGATCTTCGACGAGTACTCAGCGGAGCTGATGGCGGCATATCCCGATATGTCGCCTGCCGAAATCCGGGTGGCGGCGAGCCGCTACGTCTCACCCGTCGAGGTCGCCCCGCACACCGCGGGCGCGGCGGTCGATCTGACCCTGTGCACCGAGGACGGGATCGAGATCGACATGGGCACCCCGCTCAACGCCACCCCCGAGCAGAGCGGCGGCGCCTGCTACACCGACGCCCCCGGCCTCCCGCCCGAGGCCCGTCACCACCGCAAGCTCCTCGGTGTCGCCCTCGACGCGGCGGGGCTGGTCAACTACCCCACCGAGTGGTGGCACTGGTCCTACGGCGACCGCTACTGGGCCATGACCACCGGCGCCCCGGCGGCCCTGTACGGCCCGGTCTCCGTCTGACACTCGTTCTCCGCGCCGATCTCCGTCGATTGACATCGATCAGCGTGAGTTCCGGCCGGTCGGAGGTGATGACGACGCCGACGGGCCGATCGCCGGCAAGTTCGGCGGAACCCTGGAACGTGATACCGACCGAGGGGATGGAGGTAACGCCGGCCTCGTAATGAGAGCGTGGCGGTCGGCGGGATGCCGGCGTGGCAATCGATGCCGCAATGGGACGGGGCGTCAGGAAGGGCGGATGGGTTCCCGCTCTCTTAAGAGGTGCCGCGCCGCATTCCAAGTAATTCACTAGGAAACTGGGTGATACTGCGTTTTCGGGTTCGCGCGGTCATCGTGTACGACCGTCCGAGAGACTCGGACGGTAAACGTGAGGGCGTGAACACTATTTCCGTTGGCCGTCTCCACGGGAGAGATCCGATTAACGCTGACGAAACAAACGCTGACGAAACAGGCGCCGGCGGAACATCCGCGTCGTGGTCTGGTCCGGCCTGTCGAGAGAACCGGAAGGGAGACACGGGAGACCTGCATCGGACGCTGTCGGAGCCGGTCTGGAACTCCATCCTGAAGACGTCCGTAGGGGAGGGCAAACTCGATTACGAGCTGTACCTCCGGACTCAGGAGTTGCTCTCGCTGCAATCGGCCGTCGACGACCTCATATCACCCGACGAGCTGATGTTCCAGATCGTTCATCAAGCCCAGGAGTTGTGGCTGAAGCTCGCAACGCACGAATTGGCCGAGGTCGTCGGCGACCTGGAGCGCGAGATGTTCTGGGAAGCGTCCGCGCGACTGGATCGAGTCGCGCGCATCTTCGGCAGCCTGCGTCAGGAGCTGGGGGTGCTGGAGACGTTGACACCGGACTCGTACCAGGTGATCCGGAGGCACCTCGGCAACGGCAGCGGCCAGGAGTCGCCGGGGTACAGTCGCGTGCGACTGGCGGCGGAACACGTGTCCGGGGCGCTCGACCTGGTCGTGGAGCGCAGGATGGTGTCCGTCCGTGGTGTCTACGAGTCCTCTGACGCCGGGCATCCCGATCTGAAGCGCATCTTCGAGTTGCTCGTCGACGTCGACGAGGCGTACCAGATGTGGCTCGTCGCCCACTTCATGCTCGTGCGCAGGACGATCGGCGTCAGCCGGCGGACCTCCGCGCTGGACGGCGTCTCCACCCAGGTCCTGACCGGCCGGATGACGCAGCCGTTGTTCCGGCGGCTGTGGAAGGTCCGTGAGGAGATGACGACCACGTGGGACCGCGGCGGCGGGTACACGCCCGGCGTGCCTCGGACGGGAGGGCCGCGACGGTGACGGACAGCGAGTGGCTGGCGTCCCTGCGCGCCGAGTTCCCGGTCCTGAGCACGTGCGTCTATCTCAACAGCAACTCCACCGGGGCCGTTCCCCGTGGAGTCGAGGACGTTCTGGGCCGGTACTGGCGGACGCTGTCGGCATGGCGGGACGAGGAGTGGAACGGCTGGCTGGACCAGGTGGCGGGCTACACCGAGACCCTGGCCCGGTTCGTCGGGGCTCCGGCCGGCTCGGTGGTGACCGATCTCAACCTCAGCACGTTGCTCGGCCGCGTCGCCACCTGCCTCGATTTCGACGCGCCACGCGACAGGGTGGTCACCACCGACCTGGAGTTCCCGACAGTGCCGTTCTTGTGGCGCGGCTTCGCCCGCTACGGGGCGACGCTGGAAGTGGCGGGCGGCGGGGGACCGGATTTCGACCAGGACGCCCTTGAAGAGGCGATCGACGAACGTACCGTCTGCGTATGCGTGTCGCACGGCAGCTACAGCACGGGGGCCGTGCTCGACCTGCGGCGCGTCGTCGATCGGGCGCACAGCGTGGGCGCCTACGTCATCGTCGACGCCTATCAGACCGTCGGCGTGCTCCCCTTGGACGTCACCGCTCTTGGCGTCGACTTCTTGCTCGGCGGGGCGCACAAATGGATGTGCGGCGCCGCCACGGCTTTCCTCTACGTGAGGCCGGACATCCTGCCGGACCTGCGGCCGGCGGTGACGGGCTGGTTCGCCGGCGACGATCCCACCTCCTTCGGCCCGCCCGCCGGATGGGCGGCCGACGCTCGCCGTCTCGCGGGCGGCACTCCCCTGCCGCTGGGACCGATGATCTCCAGGGTGGGCCTGGACCTGTTGTCGGGCCTGGGCGTGCAGGCGATCCGCAGGCACTCCCTGACCTGCACCGACCGCGTCATCGAGCGCGCCGACGCCGCCGGGATCGAGGTCGTGACCCCCAGAGACCGCTCTCGCCGTGCCGGGGTCGTCTGCCTGAGGTTTCCGGGAGACCGGCAGGTGAGGGAGGCCCTCGTACGCCGTGGCATGGTGTGCAGCTGGCGTGGGTCACTACGCGTGGCACCGCACGTCTACAACACGATTGAGGAGATCGACACGTTCATGGACGCGGTGGAGAACGAGCGCGCGAGGATCACCCGGTGAACGGCCACCCGCTCACTCCACGAGCGCTCATGAGCCTCCTGGCCAACGGCGCCAAGGCGATGGACGTCGTGGAGACCGCTCTGGAACTCGGCGTGCTCGACGTGCTGGAGTCCGCCGAGGTCACCGTGGCCGAGCTCGGCACCCGGCTGGGGTTGGTCCCGAGCCGCCTGTACAAGATGCTGGACTGCCTGGAGAGCCTCGGTTTCGTCCGGAGCCGGAGCACGGGCGACGATCCGTTCCTCACCCGCTACACCGCCGTTGCCGGGTTGAGGGAGGCGGCACTGGCCGTGGCAGGTCCCGACGCCCTGGAACGGGACCGCGACAGGTACCCGTGGCGGGTCCTGTACGGGTCCCTGCCCGAGGTGTTGAGAGGGACGCTGTCGATCCCGGCGGACGACTTCGGCTGGCCTCCGGACGAGACGCAGCTGGCCGGCTTCGAGCGGAGCATGGCCGCCGGTCTGGGACCCTTCATCGAAACGTTCCGGTCGCACACCCCCCGCCTGTTCGGCGCGTCGGCGTTCCGGCTCCTCGACGTCGGAGGCGGCGACGGCACCCTGGCCGCGGCTTTGCTGCCGTGCAGTCCCGAGCTCCGCGTGGACGTGTTCAACCTGCCCGCCGCGGAGCCGCTCGTGGAGCGGACGAGACGCGACAGCGGCCAAGAGGACCGGCTGGGCTTCGTCGTCGGCGACTTCCTCAGGGGCCCCCTGCCCCGCGGCTACGACGGGATGTCGCTCGTCCGGGTGCTGCATGACTGGCCGGTTTCCACTGCTCGCACACTGCTCCGGAAGGTGCACGAAGCGCTGAAGCCCGGCGGGCGGGTCATGATCTGCGAGGAGTTCCGCACTCCCGAACGCCTCGCCGGCCAGTTCTTCTGGTCGTATTTCCTCATGGGCGTCGACGCCTGCCACAGCCGACTGTATGACATCGAACATTACACGCGGCTTCTCGGCGAGACCGGCTTTGTGGAGATCACCGTGCTGCCGGGGCCGGTCGAGGTGATCCTCGCATCGCGTGGGGGCTCGCGCGGGGAAGAGGCCGGAGACGGTCCGGCGACCTGACGCGGATGGCACCCGCACCGGTCCGATGTCACCGGCGCGTACCCGGAAACGCGGTGCGAGATCCGGCGGTGGGCGGTTGCCGCCGGTCCCGGACCGCTTCCGCGGCAGCTCGCCCACCATCGCCTCCACCTCCGTACGTCAACCTTGTCATTGACAAAACAGGTGGGATGCGGCTCGGTGATCCGAATCCCCGGTACGCGCTAGTTGGCGCAGTCCTGGTTGTTGAGGGCCAGGGTCACCTCGGTGACCTTGCCGCGGGACAGGAGGAAGTAGTAGGTGGCCTTCGGGTTGCCCGGGACGGCGGCGACGGGGTACCCGCTGGCGGACTCCTTGAGCTTGGGGTACGCCCTCTTCAGCTGCGCCCCGGTGGAGCCGATCCCGATCCCCTGGGGGGTCTTGACACCCCTGGGCGCGAAGATCATGGCCACCCCGCGCCTCTTGGAGATGTACACGCCCGCCCTGTCGCGGCCGGTCGGGTGCGCCTTCAGGTCCCAACCCGCGCACGGGCCCGAGGTCTTACGCACGATCTTCCCGGTCGCCTGGGCCTTCGCGGCGCTCATCCCGAGCGTCAGGCCACCGTATCCGAACGGTCCCAGCGTGCCTTTCGCGCCCGTGGCGGACTCGGCGACCGCCGCGGGGGCGACGCCGGTCAGCAGCATCCCTCCGGCCAGTGCCGCCACCAGTGCCGGACGCCCCAGTCGCCGGGTGATCATGTGCTTCGTCATGTCTCTCCCATGGTTGTGAGCCGGTTACGAGCCGTACGCCGGTTGTGTTGAAGATTGCCGGCAAAGGCCCGCGGCATCCTATGCGAGCGCGAAGGGCCGACACATCCGCCGCCAGGCGTACGCCGCGCAGAGGAGAGAGCGCCCACGGGCCGGGCGCCGGCGTCAACGCCGGCCGGCCGCCCGCCTGACGTTCCGGCACTCCGGCACCCGCGCGGGGCGGCCGGCACGCGCGCCGTTCCCGGCGGCCGGTCCGAGCCGTGAACCCGCCGAGGATCGACTCCCATCGAGCATGTGGCGTTCAGTAACAACGGGCTCCAGTGTGGCTACCATCGGTGACGATCACTTCGTCCTCAGACGCCATGACAGGCACCGGTCGCCTCTGCGAGCAGTGCCTCTCCGAGGTCATGACCGCCGAGGAATTGACCTAAGGAGAACGCATGTCCATCGTGAGGTCCGCGACCGTCGCGCTGTCCGCCGCCCTGGCATTCGGGGCCACCATGATGACGGGGGTGAGCGCGCATGCCGACGCTCTTCCCACCGGCCAGAAGCTGCCGGCCGCGGTGGCGTCGGGCAAGGCGACCATCAGGATCGCTTCCGGAAGCACGGAGCCCGGACAGGGCTGGGTTCTCTACGAGAACAACTCGCCCGGCCTCTACATCGACGTCGACACCAGCTCCGCGCACTTCACCGGCAACCCGACCTACCTGGTTTCCGTCGGCGGGCTGGCCCACCATTTCGAGCTGACCGGCACCAGCACCGTTTACCGGCCCACCGCGACCGGATTCCGCGTCTACATCCGGTGGAGCAACGGCATCCCGCTCACCGTCGAAGACGCGCAGAACTTCGGGTGGTACGTCAACTGGATCGGCATCGACAACCCGTGAGTCCCGCCGTCACGCCCCGTCCGTCCCACCGGGCGGACGGGGCGTGGCACGCGCGATGTCCGTCCCCGGAGACGGTCGCCGGCCGTCTCACCCCGCCCGACCGGGCGGGCCGCCCGCTCGGCGGAATCACGCGGACGCACCCCACCGGATTCCGGGACGCGCACCCGCCGGTGGACTAGAGATCGGGCACCGGGTCCCGCCAGCGGAGCGGGGCGCCGGGGGCCGTGCCGATCAGGCGGCCGGCGTGGGCGGTCAGGACGGTGACACCTGAGGCGGTGCACAGGTCGGTCCACTCGGCCGCACCCGGCAGGGGCAGCCGGGTGCGGACCCGGCCCGCCGCATCGGCGGCGTAGAGGCGGCCGTTCATGCCGGTGAGGGCGACGGCGTCCCCGCTGCTCCCGGCCGGGACCCACTCCGCGGCCTCCGGGGGCAGCCGCCACAGGCCGCCGGAGGCGGTGGCCGCCCACAGCTCGCCGTCCACCAGGGCCAGCCCCACCCCGCCGGGCGGGGCGTCGCCGAGCACGGTCCAGGAAGCGTCCTCGCCCGGGTCCCGGTAGACGAGCCGGTCGTCGCCGGTCAGCCCGTACAGGCCGACGGGCCGGGTGGCGGTCGCCTCGCGCGGGGTGGCCATCGCGACGACCCCGCCGCCGGAGCCCGTCCGGCGCCAGCGGAGGTTCTGCCCGGAGACGTCCCGGCGGTACAGCCCGCCGTCGGCGCCCACCCCGTACAGGCGCGCGTCGCACACGGTCAGTGCGCGCATCGAGCCGCCCGTCCCGATGATCTCCCAGCCGGACACCCGGCGCGAGAGCCGGTCCAGCACGTTACGGGTGATCCGGTCCACGGCCGGGTCGTGCAGGGTGTTGCCCCAGTTCACGGTGGAGGCGGTGAAGACCGTTCCGGCGCCGAGGGTGAAGACGCCCATGGTGGCCATGCCGCCCTGCCCGTAGCGGTGCCAGTGGCGCAGGTCGGCGGTGGCCAGGATGACGAAGGACGGCGGGGTGCCGTCCCGCCCGGTGGCCACGGGCACCCCGTCCACCTCGACGAAGTCGCACGCGTCCGTCTCGTAGCCGATGGCGCCCCGCCCGAACGTGGCGCCCTCGCCCAGCTTCGTCCCTTCGAAGACCCAGTGCTCGGGGAAGCGGACAGTGTACGACTCCTCTTCCATGTGCCGCATGTAGGGCCCCCAGGTCCCGGCGCCCCGCCGGAAGCTGACCCCGGTCAGGCCGTTCTCCGGCCGGTTCACCGGCGCGCTGGACCACTCGACCGTGGTGAGGCCGGGCTCGACGGTGGCCATCGGGTCGGCGACCGCGTCGCGGTAGCAGACCATGGTGCGCCCGTCGTCCTCCAGCCGGAACTGCCACCAGCAGGTGTTGCCGGAGAACACGGCCATGTTGCCGCCCCGCCGGATGAACTCCTCGACGCTGTCGCGCATCCCCGCCGACCAGTACTCGTCATGGCCGTTGATCACCAGTAGCCGGTAGCCGGACAGCAGCTCGCGACCCTCGTGCAGGTCCAGGCCCGAGCAGTAGTCGACGTCGTACCCGGCCGGTCCCAGCCAGCGGATCATGCCCTCTTCCCAGCGCTCCGGGGGCGGGCCGCCGCCCGGCCGGTGGAAGGAGACACGCGCGGCCCGGGTGGGCTGCTCGGTCCAGTAGACGGACTCGCCGGGAACGCCGGCCCGGTTGTAGGCCTGCCAGGTCGGGAACGGCATCGACAGCAGGATCGGCGAACTCGGCCGGGCGGCCCGGACGACGAAGTGGACCTCGCAGGAGCTCTCGCCGGCGGCGAAGACCGCGCGGTAGAGCGAGCTGGGCCAGCCGGGGGAGACGCCGAGCGTCCACGACGGCCCGCTGAACTCCCCGTCGAACACCGCCCGGTCCGTGGCCACGTCCTCCACCCGCACCGCGCCGCGCAGCGGGGCCCGGGACGCGCGGGTCAGGTGGAAGCGGAGCGCGCCGCCCTGGACGCAGGACGTGGACTCGGCGTAGGCGTGGACCGTCATCGGATCTCCTTGAGCGTGGGCACCCCGGACCTCAGCCTCGGCCGGATGTCATCCGACCGGCTCCGGCACCTCGTGGAAGGCCGCCCGCACCAGCAGCTCCTCCAGGTCGCGCAGGTACCGTTCCATGGCCGGGCGGGGCAGGTAACGGGTGTCTGCGGTGAGCGAGACGCCCAGCGCGCCGGGCTCGCCGGTCACGTGCAGGCAGAACCGGCAGTTGAGCCGGTCCTGGTGGAGCGGCCAGGTCAGGGTCGTCTCCGCCAGCGCCCGCCGCACGGTCCGCTCGTCGGGGGAGGCGTCCACCCGGTCGGCGAGGCGCATGTCGTTGAAACAGCAGTACGGGTGGATCCTCGCGCCCCGCTCCCGGCTGACCCGCTCGGTCAGCAGGTCCCGGTCGGCCGGGTCGTGGTAGGCGGACCGGTAGGCGCGCAGCGCGGCGGGCCGGGCCGCCCGCAGCAGCTCGGCGAAGCCGCCCGCGCGCAGGTCCAGCACGAACAGGCCCTCCTGGGAGAGCGTGGTGACCGCGCCGGCGGTGTCGCCGCGGAAGCGGTTGCCCACGATCGGCAGCATCGCGCATATGTCGTGGCCGGTCACGGCGCCGACCAGCGTGGCCGAGGCGGTCAGCAACACGGTCGAGGTGCTCGTGCCGTGCACGGCCGCGATCCGCCGCACGGCCAGGTCCATCGCCCGCGAGACGAGCCGCGCCCGCCAGATCGCGGGGCTCGCGGGCGCGGCCACGGGCCGGTCGAACATCGTCGGCGGGATGCGCCGGTACGCGCTCTCCCAGTACGCGGCGGCCGCCGAGGCGACCTTCAGGCCCTGCTCCGACCCCTGCCAGCGGGCCAGGTCCAGCGGCGAGGGCGGGGGCGGTCCCGGTATGGCGCCGCGGAGCAGCAGCAGCCGCAGGTCCGTGATCGCGACCTCGGCGCCGAGGCCGTCGGCGGCCAGGTGGCAGAAGACGAGCACGATGTGGGTGACCTCGCCGCCGCCGGTCACGAGCCCGACCCGGAGCGGCCACTCGTCGCGGTAGTCGAAAGCGGTCTCCGCCAGCGCGGCCAGCAGCCGTTCCGGGTCGCCGCCGTCCGACACGGTGACCGGGATGGTTCCGGCCGCGCCCAGCGTCTGCCACGGCTCCGCGTCCCCGGTCCCGCGTGGTGCCGGGCTCTCGGTCTCGCGTGGTGCAAGGCTGTCGTTTCCGCGCGGTGCCGGGCTCTCGGTCCCGTGTGGTGCCGGGCCGCCCCCGGTGGGCGCGGGCCCCAGCCTGGTTCGCAGGGACTCGTGCCGTTCCACCAGCACCCCCAGGACCCCGGCGGCCCGCGCCACGGTGAGCGGCCGGGCACGCCGGGGGACGGCGAGGACACGGCCGAAGTTGAAGTAGCGGTCGTCCGGCGCCGTCTTCCGGATCGTGTCCCAGATGGCCCGCTGTCCCCAGGTCAGCGGCGCCGTTCCCGATCGGTTCCCCGAGAACCGGATGTCCATGTGCTGTCCCCCGTCCGATGATCCTGGTTCGGGAACTTCAGGAGCCGGCGCGCTGCGCCGCGGCGATGTGGCGTTCCAGCGCGCCCAGGTCGTCCAGCAGGTCGAGCCCGTCGTCCGACAGGTCGATCTCCACCCCGAACTCGGTCTCCACCGCGTCGATCAGCCGCATCTGCGCCAGTGAGGTCACCCCCAGCGCCGACAGCGGGACCGTGGCGGTCAGCGCCTCCTGCGCGGTCACCGCGCCGTCCGACGCCGCGGCGACCATCGCGGCCAGTCGTTCCCTCACCATTGCGAACCCCTTTCGTGCTGTTCCCGGCGCCGTCCGCCGGGAATCGGGCCGGGCCGTCAGCCACCCGCGGCCTTCCTGGCGCTGAGTGGGCGCAGGTCGGTCCAGACGCGGTCGATGTGGGCGAGGCACTCCTCCTTGGTGCCGGAGACCCCCTCCTCCCGCCAGCCGTCCGGGAGCTCCCGGCCGGCCGGCCAAATCGAGTACTGCTCCTCGTGGTTGACCACGACGCGGTGGCTCATCTCAGCTCCCCGTTGCCACGAGGCGCGTGGCCTCGTTCTCGGACAGTCCGGCCGGCTCGGCGACGAGCAACTCCTCCACCGCGGCGGCGGCCCCGGCCACCTCGGGGAACCGGGTCCGCAGGCTCTCGTGCCGTGCCGCCACGGCGGTGGGGGCGGCTTCCGGCGCGGCCGTGTCAGGGGAGCATTTCACCCGGTAAACATAGGACGTGTTGTAGGTCGAGTCGTCCAGGGCGAGCCGGTCAAGAAACCAAAGCCGCTGCCGGTCGTGTGACAGGGGGTACTCCGTCTCGGTTCGACCGGTGGGAACGGTCTCCGGGTGGAACACGCAGGGCTCCTTTGTCGGCCACGGGCCCGCATTCACTCAATCGTGCTGGAAACAGGTGGGGAAAAGCTCGCCCTGCGTATATTCGACCAGTTGGGCGGGTCTCGGGAAAGGTTTCTTTCTGGAAAGAAACCTTTCAGTTATGGTCGGGTGGTTAGTGTTACACCTCCGTCCGCGAGGCGCAAGGCCCTGTTCCGCCGAGGGTTCCGTTGCCTCGGCGACCTCGCCCGAGGCCCTTGCGTGGCTGTGGCGATCATGTAAGACTGGCGCTCGGTCTGAATAGTAAAGATTCTTTTCTGTAGTGCCTCTGTTGTCCGCGCATGAGAGGCACGTATACGTCCGATCTTTATGGGAGGTTCACATGGTGAACCTGACCGTTCCCCAGTTGCTCGGAGACCGGGCCCGCACCGACCCCGGCGGAGTCGCGCTGATCGTGCACGGCTCGGAGCCGCTCACCTACGGCCGCTGGCACGAGCGGTCCACCGCGCTGGCGAACGGCCTGGTCGCGCGGGGTGTCACCGGAGGAGACCGGGTGGGGCTGGTATTCGGGGCCGCCGACTGGACGGACTACGCCGTGGCGTTCTGCGGGGTCCTCGCCGCCGGGGCGGCGGCCGTGCCGCTTTCGGACCGCCTCGCCCCCGCCGACCTGCGCCTCATGCTCGACGACTGCGGCGCGAGCGGGATCGTCCACGCCGCCGGGCTCGCCCTGCCCGGGACGGGGCCCGGGATCGGCTGGACGGCGACGGTCGACGGCCTCGGCGCCGGCGCGTACGCCGAAACGTCCTATGAGACGGCCGACCCGCCGGTCCCGGAGCTCGGCGATCTCGCGCAGATCCTCTACACCTCCGGAACCACCGGCCGCCCCAAGGGAGTCGCGGCCACCCACGCCAACCTGACCCACGGCTGCGGTGCCCGGCGGCGCCCGTTCGCCCACTCCGAACACCTCGTCCACGCCTTCCCGATCGGTACCAACGCCGGCCAGACGATGTTGATCAACGCACTCGACGCCCACCCGGCCGTGGTGACGCTGCCGCGCTTCACCCCCGGCCGCTTCGCCGCGCTCATCGAGTCCTACCGCGCCGGGACGGTCTTCCTCGTCCCCGCGATGGCCATCGAGCTGATCAACGCGGGGGTGGCCGACCGGCACGACCTGTCCAGCGTGCTGCTGCTCGGCTCGGCCGCCGCGCCGCTGCCCTCGGCCGTCGCCCGCTCGCTCACCGAGGTCTTCCCCAGGGCGACGATCACCAACTACTACACCTCGACCGAGGCCGCCCCGGCCCAGACGATCATGATGTTCGATCCGGACCGCCCCGGAAGCGTCGGCCGCGCGGTCGCCGGGGGCCGGGTGCGGGTCGCCACGGCGGAGGGTGAACCGCTGCCGCCGGGGGAGACCGGCGAGGTCTGGATGCGCTCCCCGGCGGCGCCGCGCGCCTACTACGGCGATCCGGACAGCGCGACCTTCCGCGACGGCTGGGTGCGGATGGGCGACCTCGGCTACCTCGACGACGAGGGCTACCTCCACCTCGTCGACCGCGAGAGCGACGTGGTGAAGTCCGGCGCCCACAAGGTCTCCACGCTCCACGTGGAGGAGGCCGTCCACCACCACCCGGCGGTGATCGAGGCCGCCGCGTTCGGCGTCCCCCACCCCGTCCTCGGGACCGTCATCACCGTCGCCCTCGCCACCAGGGAGCCCCTCGCCCCGCAGGAGCTGCGGGTCTTCCTCAAAGATCACCTGGCCCCGCACGAGCTGCCCGCGCACGTCGTCGCCGTCGACGCCCTGCCCCGCAACAGCGGCGGCAAGGTCGACAAACGTGCTCTGCGGCGGGCCGTGGAGAACGCGCGATGACCGGGACCCCCGCCCCGACGCCCGCCTCGATGCCCGAGGTCACCTTCACCCAGCAGGGCATGTGGGTGACCGAGCAGACCGCGGACGTGGGGACCGCGTACCACATGCCGCTCCTGGTCCACCTGCGCGGCGGCCTGGACGCCGGGGCGCTGCTGGCCGCCTGCGCGGCGGTGGTGGACCGCCACCCGATGCTCGGCTCCGTGGTGGCCGAGGTGGACGGCGGGCTGCGTCTCGTCCCCGGTGTCGGCGTCCCCGTACGGCACGAGCCCGCCCCGCCCGGGACGGCGCCGCGGGAGGAAGGGGCCGCTGTGCCCGGGGCCGGGTCCGGCCTGCCCGGGGCCGTGCGGGAGGAGGTCCTGCGCCCGTTCGACCTGGAGAAGGGGCCGCTGGCCAGGTTCACCCTGTTCGAGACCGGACCGGGACGGCACCTGCTCGTCTTCGTCGCACACCATCTGATCTTCGACGGCCACTCCAAGGACGTCCTGGTACGCGACCTGGCCGCCTTCTACAACGGCGAGCCGCCACCCCCGCTGCCCGCGATCGACCACGGCCGGGCCGAGCGCGACCGGGTGGCCGCCGCACTCCCGGCCGCGCGGGAGTTCTGGGGGGCGCGCCGCCGGGACACCGGCGAGACCGTCGTGCTCGGCCGGGCACTCAGGTCCCGGCGGGCGGGCGGGGGCCGGGTGCTCCACCTCGCCGCCGACCCCTCGGTCCCCGGGCTGACCCGGTTCGAGGTGCTGCTGGCCGCGCTGCACGTCCTGCTCCTCGGGTACGGCAACGCCGAGGTGACGACCGCCGTCGACCTGTCCACCCGGCCCCCCGAGGCCGCCGACCACATCGGCCTGTTCGTCAACGAGCTCCCGGTCGCCTCCACCCCGGCCCCCGGGACGACCTTCCGCGCGTTCGCCACCGCGCTGCGCGCCGAGCTCCGCGAGATCTACCGGTTCCGGCAGGTGCCGCTCTCCCGCGCGGTACCCCGCCTGCGACCGCACGCCGCGCTGGTCCCCGTCTCCGTGAGCTACCGGACCCGCCGCACCGCCGCCCCGGTGTTCGCCGGGCTCGACGCGTCGGTGGAGTGGACCGTCTTCAACCACGCCGTCCGCGGCGCGCTGCACCTGCAGTGCGTGGACGGTCCCGGCGGGCTGGAGATCAGCCTGCGGTACGACCCCGAGACGGTACCCGACGCCGCCAGGGTGGCCGGCGACCTGCGTCTGGTGCTGGAACGCGCCACCTGCGACCCCGACCTGTCCCTGCACGACATTCTGGAGAGAACGAGATGGGTTCCGTCACCACGTTGACCGACCAGGTACGCGAGATCTGGGAGGAGGTCCTGGGCGTCTCACCGATCGACGACCACGACGACATCTTCGACCTGGGCGGGCACTCCCTGACCATCACGCAGATCATCGCCCGCATGCGCAAGCGCCTGGACATCGACGTCTCCTTGGACGCCTTCTTCGACAACCCGACCGTCGCCGGGCTCGTGGCCTCCCTCGGCGACGACTGAGACCCTCGACGGGCTCCGCCTCTCCCGCCTCTCCGACGACGACCTGGAGCTCCTGCTGCTGATCCGGCACGTCGAGCTCAAACTCCTGGAGCTGTACGGGAAGGGCGACCTCAACGGCACCACGCACACCTGCCTCGGCCAGGAGTACGTCCCCGTCGCGCTGCGTCCCCTGCTCGGCCCGGCCGACCACGTCTTCAGCAACCACCGGGGCCACGGCCACTACCTGGCCAGGTTCCGCGACCCGCACGGCCTGCTCGCCGAGATCATGGGCAGGGAGGGCGCGGTCTGCGGCGGCGTCGGCGGCAGCCAGCACATCCACCGCGACCGCTACCTGTCCACCGGCGTGCAGGGCGAGAGCCTGCCCGTGGCCGCCGGGGTGGCGCTCCACCTCAAGCGGGCCGAACCCGGCGCCCTGGCCTGCGTCCACATCGGCGACGGCACCTGGGGCGAGGGCGCGGTGTACGAGGCGCTCAACCTCGCCGCGCTCTGGGAGCTCCCGCTGCTCGTCGTCGTGGAGAACAACGGCATCGCCCAGTCCACCCCGACCTCGGCGCAACTGGCCGGGACGATCGGCGGCCGGGCGGCGGCGTTCGGCGTCCGGCACCACCTGGTCGTCTCCACCGACGTCAACGAGATCCGCCTCTCGCTGGAGCGGGCGGTCGCCGAGGTGCGCCGGGGCCGGCCGCTGGTGGCCGAGTTCGTGACCCACCGGCTCGGGCCGCACAGCAAGGGCGACGACATCCGCCCGGCCGGCGCCGTGCGGGCCGCCCGGGAGAACGACTGGTACGACCGCTACGCCCACGCCCACCCCGAGCAGTTCCACCGGCTCGACGGCGCCGTCAGGGCCGAGGTCCGGGGCGTCGCCGACGAGGTCGCCGCGCGCCCGCTCTCCCGCCGGGAGGGACCGTGCGCGTAGTGGAGAACCTCAACGCCGCCCTGCACGCCCTGCTGGACGACGACCCCACCGCCTACGTGCTCGGCGAGGACATCCTCGACCCGTACGGCGGCGCCTTCAAGGTCACCAGGGGCCTGTCCACCCGCTTCCCCGGGCGCGTGATCGGCACCCCGATCAGCGAGGGCGCGCTGACCGGCGTCGCGGCGGGCCTGGCACTGACCGGCAACACGGCCGTGGCCGAGATCATGTTCGGCGACTTCGTGACGCTCGCCTTCGACCAGATCTGCAACTTCGCCAGCAAGTCGGTGTCGATGTACGGCCGGCGGCTGCCGCTGCGGATGGTGGTGCGCTGCCCGACCGGCGGCGGCCGGGGCTACGGTCCCACGCACAGCCAGAGCCTGCAGAAGCACTTCGTCGGCATGCCGGGGCTCTCGCTGTACGAGATGTCCCCCTTCCATGACAACCGCGCGGTGTTCGCGGCGATGCTGGAGCGGGGCGAGCCCTGCGTGTTCTTCGAGGACAAGATCCTCTACACCCGGCGGATGGGCCGGACGGACCCGCTGTTCCGGGTGCGGCGCGACGGTGAGCTCGCCGTGGCGGACCTCGACGGGCACCCCGACTGCGTGGTCATCGCCCCCGGCGGGATGGTCCACCGGGCGCTGGGCGCGATGCGGTCCCTGCTGGTGGAGCAGGAGATCTCCGTACGGCTGCTGGTGCCCTCCCGGCTCTACCCGCTGGACGTGGAGGCGCTGCTGCCGTACCTGGCGGACACCGTCCTGGTCGCCGAGGAGAGCACGGCCGGCGGCACCTGGGGCAGCGAGGTCGCCCACCAGTTGCACGCCCGCGTCTGGGACCGCCTGCGCGGGCCCGTCCGCCTCGTCCACTCCCGGGCCGCCGTGATCCCCACCGCCGCGCACCTGGAGAGAGAGGTCCTGGTGGGGGAGTCCACGATCCACCACGCCGTACGGGAGGCCCTGCGTGGCTGACATCCGCGTCCCCAAGCTGAACAACAACGACACCGAGTACCTGATCGTCGAGTGGCTCGTCGGGGACGGGAAACCCGTCTCCGCCGGGGAACCGGTCGCCGTCCTGGAGACCTCCAAGGCGGCCGACGAGCTGGAGGCCGAGGAGACCGGCTACCTCCACCACGTCGCCGCTCTCAACACCTGGATCGCTCCCGGCGCCCTCCTGGCCCGCGTCACCGCCGAGGCCGCCCCGTCACCCCTCCCGTCACCCCTTCCGGCGCCCGCCCCGGCGTCTGTCCCGTCACCCCTTCCGGCGCCTGCCCCGGCTTCTCCCACAGCGTCCGTCTCTTCCCCGGACCCCGCTCTCGCCGGGCCCCCGGCCCTCGCCGAGGACCCCGCGTCCACCGCGCTCCCCGTACCCGCCGCTCCGGCGGATCCCGGCCTCGCCCCGGAGGCCGGGCAGCCGGTCGTCACCGACCCCGCCCGCGCGGCCATGGAGGACCTCGGCGTCTCCCACGCCGAGGTCACGGCCCTGGGCCTGGCCGTCGTCCGCCGCGCCGACGTCGTGGCCCTCGCCGCCCGCCGTACCGCGAACACGGCCACCGGCGAGCAGGGGGCGGGCACGCACCGGCTCTCCCGGGTACAGCGCGCCGTCGCGCGCGCCGTCACCACCTCGCACGGCACGATCCCCGCCGCCTACACGGCGGTGAAGTTCGAGGTCGGGCCATTGCTGGCGCGGGCCGGGGAGCTGAGCAGGCAGGTCCGCAGGCCGGTCGGTCTCGCGGAGCTGTTCGTCCGGGCCGTGGCCGCGCTGCACCCGGCGTTCCCCCTGTTCTTCGCCGCGGTCGACGGGACCGAGGCACGCCTGGCCGAGGCCCCGCGCGTCGGCGTCACCCTCGACCTGGGCGAAGGGCTCTACGTCCCCGTCGTCCGCGACACCGGGTCGCTCAGGGACATCGCCGACACGCTCATGCGCCACCGGCTCGCCGCCGCCGAGGGCGCCTTCCGGGAGAAGGACCTCACCGGCGCCAACATCGTCGTCACCCTGCACACCGACGCCGACGTCGTCCTCGCGATCCCGTTCGTCTTCCCCGGGACGGTCTGCGCGCTCGCGATCACCTCGCCGCAGCCGGAACTCGCCCTCGGCGAGGACGGCGCGGTGACCACGCGGACCGTCGCCACCATCGGTCTCGCCTACGACCACCGACTGGTCAACGGCCGGGACGCCGCTCTCTTCCTCAAGGCGCTCCGGGAGGAACTGCGTTGACCGATTCGACGAGCCAGGTCAGTCCTCGATTTTGAGCACCACCATGGCGATGTCGTCACTGGGCACATCGGACTGGAACCGCAGTATCTCGTCCATCAGGCGGGCGGCGATGCTCGCCGCGTCCCCCCTCCTGGCGGCCATCAGCACGTCCTGCATCCGCTCCTCGCCGAACATCTCGCCGTGGCCTCGCGCCTCGACGACACCGTCGGTGTAGAAGACGACGACGTCCTGCGGGAGGAGCTCGACCTCGACGTCAGTCAGTTTGACCCGCTTCAGGATGCCCAGCAGGGTTCCGGGGTGGCCGATCCTGCCCAGTCCGTCCCGGGAGATGTGGACGGGGGACGGGTGGCCGCCCAGGGAGAGGGTGAGGCGGAACCGGTTCTGCGTGCCGGGCGAGATCTGCGCGTAGGCCGCGGTCAGGAACCGGCCCGCCTTCTCGTCCAGCAGCACCTGGTTGAGGGTGGTGAGGATCGCCGCCGGGCTGCTCTCCCGGATGGGCGCGGCCCGGAGGGCGTAACGGGCCAGGCTGGTCACGACGGCCGCCTCCACCCCCTTGCCGCACACGTCCCCGATGGCGAGCGCCCAGCCGTCCACGATCTCGTGCATGTCGTAGAAGTCGCCGCCGACCTCGTCACCCTGCCCGGCAGGCCGGTACAGCCCCGCGACGTCCATCCCGGGAACGCGGGGCAGCACCGGGGGGATGAAGCTTCTCTGCAGAGTCCGGGCGAGCTCGCGCGCCTCCGTCTCGGACCGCTCGGCTCGCTGCCGCGCCCGCAGGAGCTCACGCTCGTACTCCCTGCGATCGGTCGCGGCGAACACGCAGATCCGGACGAGCTCCGGCCGGCTCGGTGTCCGTTCCTTCATCACCGCGTTGAGCAGAACCGGCAGCCTGCTCCCGTCCGCGCACTTCAGGTCGACCGCGATCTCCCGGACCGTCGCCTGCATGGTCAGCAGCGGGGCGAAATGCGTCTCGTAGAAGATCCGGTCACCGATCGGCAGCAGATCCTGGACCCGTGACCGGCCGACCAGTTCCTCCCGGGGATACCCCGTCAAGGCGAGTAGCGTGCGGTTGGCCCGGACGATCGTCCCGTCGAGCCGTGTGGTGAGGTAGCCGCACGGGGCGTCCTCGTACAGCTCCTCGAACTCGTCCTCGGCCATCCCCGTGTCACCGTGCCCGATCGCCGGCTCCCCGGCCTAGAGGAACGCCTTGATCGCGGTGATGGTCTCCTCCGGAGCGCTCAGGTTGGGGCAGTGGCCGGTCGCCCGCAGCAGTACCAGCTCGCTGTCGGGGATCGCCCGGTGGACGTACTCGCCCACCGCCACCGGGGCGATCACGTCGTTCGCGCACTGCAGGATCAGCGAGCGCACCGGGACCTTGGGGAGGTCGGCGCGGCTGTCCGACAGGAAGGTCACCCTGGCGAACCGTCTGGCGATCTCCGGGTCGGTACGGCAGAAGCTGTTGGCCAGTTCGTTCCCCAGCTCCGGGCGATCCGGATTCCCCATGATCACCGGTGCCATCGCGCTCGACCATCCCAGGTAGTTGCTGTCGAGGGAGTCCATGAGCTCCTCGATGTCGGCGGCGGCGAACCCGCCGACGTAGTCGCCGTCGTCGATGTAACGCGGTGAGGGCCCCACGAGCACCAGCTTGTCGAACCTGTCCGGCTCCCGGATGGCGGCCAGCGCACCGACCATCGCGCTGACCGAGTGACCGACGAAGACGAGGTCGGTCAGATCCAGTTCCCGGCAGATGTCGAGAACGTCCTGGACGTAGCCGTCGAGGGAGGCGTAGCGCTCGGCGGAGTAGGCCGCCATCTCCGACTTCCCGGCTCCCACGTAGTCGAACAGGACGATCTTGTACTCATCCTCGAAGGCGGGGGCCACCAGACGCCACATGTTCTGGTCGCAGCCGAACCCATGGGCGAAGACCATGGGTTTCCCCTCGGGCCGGCCCGAGATCCTGACATTGTTGCGAATCACGATGTCCACGCCTGGCACCCACTCTGCCGTCAGGATTACTTCCGCAAATGACCCTATGTTGTCACACAGGGTGATGGCAGGGCGGGGTTGCTCGCACCGTGAGCAGCCGGGCACGAGGACCCGCAGAGCGGCGGATGCCTCCGGTGCCGCCCGCACGGACCCCGTGGGCGCGGGGATGCGCGTGAGCCGGATCAGGCGCGCAGGCGCAGACCCCGCGGGGTCGGATGGAACCCGGCGGCCTCCAGGGCGGCGGCCAGGGGCGAGTCGTTGATGGCGGTGCCGTCGGCTCGTTCCACGGTCAGCTTGCCCAGGGCGCCGTCACGCACGGCCAGGGCCAGGGCGTCGACGGCGGGCCGGAGCCGGTCGTCGTCGGCGAAGGACAGCAGGGTCTTGCCGCCTCGCTCGATGTAGAGCACCAGATGCCCGTCGACGAGCACCACCAGGGCGCCCGCCTTCCGGCCCGGCTTGTGGGACACGTCGCCCGGGTGGGCGGGCCACGGCAGCGCCGCGCCGTACGGGTTGGCCGGGTCGGCCGCAGCCAGCACCACCGCCCGGCGCGCGTCCGGGATCGGCCGGCGGGTGTTCCACGGGCCGGTCGCCGGTGTCGTGCTTCCCGGTGTGCTCCACGGGTCGGTCGCCGGTGCCGTGCTCCCCGGTGGAGCGGAGACGGCGCGCATCCGGTCGACGGCACCCGGCAGGGCGAACTGGGCACCGCCCAGACCCTCGACGAAGTAGCCCCTGCGGCACCGGCCGCTTTCCTCGAAGGCGCGCAGCACCTGGTAGACCGCGGCGAACCCGCCGGGCAGCCGCTCGGCGACGACCGCGCCCCTGGTCACCACGCCGTGCCGCTCCAGCAGCACCTCGGCCTGGGCGTGCGCCCGCTGGGTCGCGTCGTCCGCCGGGCGGGGCAGCAGCCACCAGCGCCCTCCCACGGTCGGTGGCCCGCTCCTGGTCGGCAACACCGCCCGCCGCCTGCGCGTGGTGGCGGGGCGGTGCGCGGGACGCCCCGTGCCGAGCACCGCCCGCAGCGGCGCCAGCGTGTCACCGGTGATCCGTCCCGACCACACCAGATCCCACACCGCGGCGACCAGGATCCTGTCGTCGGGGACCGAACCGGCAGGGAGGGAACCGGCCGGAGCCGGAGTGGCCAGAAGCGAGCCGACACGGCCGGCCAGCTCGCGGAAGAACAGCGCGCCTCCACCGCCGAGGACGTCCAGCACCGCCTCGTGCACCGGGGTCAGGGTGACGTCGACCGGTTCGGGCATCAGCAGCGGCGCGGTGTCGGCGAAGTAGAGCGCCACCCAGCCGTCGCCACCCGGCAACGACCCCTGCCCCGCCCAGACCACCTCACCCGAGGAGGTCAGCTCGTCCAGCAGCGACGGCTCGTAGCCGGGCACCCGCGAGGGCAGCACCAGGGTCTCCAGCGCGGAGGCGGGCACCGCCGCGCCCTGCAGTTGCTCGACCGCGGCCACCAGCGCGTCGATCGGCGGCCTGCCCCGCTGGGGGGAACCGGTGATGCCGTGCCAGGTGGGTGCGAAGGCCGCCAGGGTCTCCGGCGGGACCGGCTCCACCTCCTTGCGGAGCCTCGCCAGGGACCTGCGGCGCAGCATCCGCAGCACCCCGGCGTCGCACCACTCCTCGCCCCGGCCACCGGGGCGGAACTCCCCGCTCACCACCCGTCCCGAGGCGGCCAGGCGGCGCAGCGCGTCGGTGACGACCGCCGGGCCGAGACCGAAGCGAGCCGCGGCGGTGCTCGCCGGGAAAGGGGCGCGGGTGCGGGCGTGCCGGGCGAGCAGGTCACCCAGCGGATCGTCGACCGGCTCCAGGAAGGCGTGCGGCACCCCTACGGGCAGCGGCACGCCGAGCGCGTCGCGCAGCCGGGCGGCGTCCTCGATCGCCGCCCACTGCTCCTGCCCGGCCACCCGTACCCTGATCGCCCGCCGCGCCTCCTCCAGCGCGGTCAGCCACGCCGGGTCACCCTCGCGTACGCTCACGTCCTCGGCGAGCAGCGGGCCGTGCGAACGGAGCAGGTCGGCCAGATCCTCGGCGTCGCGCAACGGCCGGTCCAGCCGGGCCAGCTCCCGTTCGGTGTCGGCGATCACGCCGGGGTCGAGCAGCTCGCGCAGGTCGGCCTGGCCCAGCAGCTCGGCCAGCAGGCTCGTGTCGAGGGCGAGCGCCTGGGCCCGGCGCTCGGCCAGCGGGGCGTCGCCCTCGTACATGAACGCGCCGATGTAGTCGAACAGCAGCGACGCCGCGAACGGCGACGCCTGGGAGGTCTCGACCTCCACCAGCCTGACCCGCCGCGCTGTGATGTCCCGCATGAGCCGGACCAGCTCCGGCACGTCGAAGACGTCCTGCAGGCACTCGCGCATCGTCTCCAGCACCACCGGGAACGACCCGTAGCGCCCGGCCACGGCCAGCAGGTGCGAGGCCCGCTGCCGCTGCTGCCAGAGCGGGGTCCGCTTGCCCGGCGTGCGGCGCGGCAGCAGCAGGGACCGTCCCGCGCACTCCCTGAACCGCGCCGCGAACAGCGCCGAGCCGCCGAGTTCCTCGGTGACGATCTGCTCGATCTCGTCCGCGTCGAAGACCGCGACGTCGGACGGGGGGTCGGAGAGCGTGTCGGGGACGCGCAGCACGATCCCGTCGTCGGAGTGGAGGGCCTGCACGTCGACGCCGTAGCGTTCCCGCAGCCGCCGCCCGATCGCCAGCGCCCACGGCGCGTGCACCCGCGCCCCGTACGGGGAGTGGATCACGACTCGCCAGTCGCCCAGCTCGTCGTGGAAGCGCTCGACCACCAGAGTCCTGTCGTCCGGCACGTATCCGGTGGCCTGCCGCTGCTCGGCCAGGTAGGCCAGCAGGTTGGCCGCGGCGAACTCGTCCAGCCCGGCCGCCCTGATCCGCTCCAGGGCCCTGGAGCGCGCGGCGTCCTCCGGTCCGGCGGCGCCGTCTCCCGAGACCGTGCCCTTCCCCGAGGCCGGGTTCCTTCCCGGGCCCGTACCCACTCCCCGGGTTGTGCCTTTCCCCGGGTTACGCCCCGTGCCTTTCCCCGGCCCCGCGGTCCCTCGCGGCCCCGGGCCGGAGCCCGGGTCCGCGGCCGGCCCCGAAGCCGTTCCGGCCCGGGCGTCCACCCCCGCGGCGGACATGTCGCGGAGGAACGCGCCGATGGCCCTGCCCAGCTCCGCGGGACGGCCCGCGGTGTCGCCGTGCCAGAAAGGGAG
Organism: Streptosporangium fragile; assembly: GCF_039534445.1. Taxonomy (NCBI): domain Bacteria; kingdom Bacillati; phylum Actinomycetota; class Actinomycetes; order Streptosporangiales; family Streptosporangiaceae; genus Streptosporangium; species Streptosporangium fragile. Next base: position 33,981 of record NZ_BAAAVI010000006.1, read on the forward strand.
CTTGCCCGGCTGCCCCGGGGCGGGCGTGACCAGCACCCGGTCGGCCGTGATGTCCTCGATCCGCCAGGAGGTCGCGCCCAGCACGAACACGTCCCCGACCCGCGACTCGTAGACCATCTCCTCGTCCAGCTCACCGACCCGGGAGGCCTTCTCACCGACCAGGAACACCCCGAACAGCCCGCGGTCGGGGATCGTGCCGCCGTTCGTCACCGCCAGCCGCTGCGTGCCGGGACGGCCCTGGAGGGCGCCGGTGACCCGGTCCCAGACGATGCGCGGCCGGAGCTCGGCGAACTCCTCGCTCGGGTAGCGCCCGGCGAGCATGTCGAGCGTCGCCTCCAGCGCGCTCCTGGGCAGCGTGCGGTACGGCGCGGCACGGCGCACGACGGTCTCCAGCTCGTCGACCGTCCACTCGTCCAGGGCGGTCATCGCCACGATCTGCTGGGCGAGCACGTCGAGCGGGTTGCGCGGGTATCGCAGGTCTTCGATCTCGCCGTTTCTCATCCGCTCGGCCACCACGGCCGTCTGGACGAGGTCGCCGCGATACTTGGGGAAGATCACACCCCGGGAGACCGCCCCCACCTGGTGCCCGGCCCGGCCGATCCGCTGCAGGCCGCTGGCCGCGCTCGGCGGCGCCCCCACGCAGGCGACCAGGTCGACCGCGCCCATGTCGATGCCGAGCTCCAGGCTGGAGGTGGCGACCACGGCGGGCAGCCGCCCCGACTTCAACGCCTCCTCGATCTGGGCGCGCTCCTCCTTCGAGACCGAACCGTGGTGGGCCCGCACGATCTCCGGGACCACCCCCTTGGCCGAACCGGCCTGAGCCATCATCTCCGCCGGAGTGGCGGTCGAGGCCGGCGGGCCGGGGAACCCGTCCGCCCAGCGCACCGGCTCCGTTTCCGGGACCTGCCGGGCGGCCTGTCCCGGCTCCGTGGCGGCCCCGGCCTGCCCGGCGCCGGTGGACCGCCGCTCCCAGGCCAGCTCGTTGAGGCGGGTGCACAGCCGCTCGGCCAGCCGCCGCGAGTTGGCGAACACGATCGTCGACCGGTGATCGCCGATCAGGTCGAACAGCCGTTCCTCGACGTGCGGCCAGATGGACCGCCGCGCCGGGGTCTCGGTCAGCCACCGGTCGTCGTCGGGCATGTCGGCCGGGGCGGGGGAGGGGGCGTCCAGCTCGGTCATGTCCTCGATCGGCACGACCACGTCGACCTCGATCATCTTCTCCGCGGGCGGCTGGACCACCGTCGCCGGTCGCGCCCCGCCCAGGAAGGCGGCCACCTCGTTCACCGGGCGCACGGTCGCCGACAGGCCGACGCGCTGCGCGGGCCGCTCCAGCAGGGCGTCGAGCCGCTCCAGGCTGAGAGCCAGGTGCGCGCCGCGCTTGGTGGCCGCCACGGCGTGCACCTCGTCGACGATGACGGTCTCCACCCCGCGCAGTGCCTCGCGGGCCTGGCTGGTCAGCAGCAGGAACAGCGACTCGGGGGTGGTGATCAGGATGTCGGACGGCCTGGCCGCGAACCGGCGCCGATCCTCGGGGGAGGTGTCACCCGACCGGATCGCCACCGTGATCTCCGGCACCGGGAGACCGAGCCGTCGCGCGGTCTGCCTCAGCCCGGCCAGCGGTGCCCGGAGGTTGCGCTCGACGTCGACGGCCAGGGCCTTGAGCGGCGACACGTAGAGGACCCGGCATCGCCTGGCGGGCTCGTCGCCCTTCCCTTTCCGGAGTTTCCCCCCCTGCCCGTGCGGACGGCCCGGCCTGCCGTCCCCACCCCCGCCGCTTCCGGCGACCCGGCCGCCCTCGCCGCTTCCGGAGAGCCCTGCCGCGTTCGCGTCGGGCGCGCCGTCACCCGTATCCGCGTGTGAATCCGTACGCGTGCCTCCGGCGCGCTCGGCCGCCAGCCGGTCGAGCGACCACAGGAACGCGGCCAGCGTCTTGCCCGATCCGGTCGGCGCGACCACCAGCGTGTTGTCGCCCCGGGCGATGGACGCCCACGCGCCCTCCTGGGCGGCGGTCGGCGCGGCGAACGCCCCGGCGAACCACTCCCTGGTCATCGGGGTGAAGTGACCGAGCGCCCCGCCCGCCGTCTCGTCCATCACGTGCCCCCTCGCCCGGCTCGACCGACAATCGGCTGACCGCTCCATACTGCACAACCCCACCGACAGAAATCCGCCGCGCCGGCCCGCGGACCCACCGCGGAGGGGCGGCATGTGAAGGAACCCGGGCGGGAACCGGGAGGTCGCCGGGGCGTCGCCACCACAGCGTGACGCCCAAGGTAGGTTGGCCCCCTCCGACCACGGAGATAGAGCCTGACGAGCATCCGATGCATTGAGCGGTGAACGACGATGAGCATCGACTATCCGGCCATCGAGGCGGCGCGCGAGCGGATCAGGGCGCGGCACCTCAGGGAACACCGGCCCCCGAGCAGCGCCAGAGGGCTGCACCACTTCGCACTGATCTCCTCGGACGTCGAGGCGACGATCGCCTTCTACCAGGACCTGCTGGAGTTCCCCCTCACGGAGATCATCGAGAACCGCGACTACCGGGGGTCGAACCACTTCTTCTTCGACATCGGCAACGGCAACCTGCTGGCCTTCTTCGACTTCCCCGGCCTGGACCTCGGCCCCTACAGAGAGGTCCTCGGCGGGCTCCACCACATCGCCATCTCCGTCGACCCCTCCACCTGGGAGCGCCTGCGCGGCAAGCTGGAGGCCGCCGGCGTGCCCCACCAGGTCGAGAGCGGTGCCTCCGTCTACTTCACCGACCCCGACGGCGCCCGTCTCGAACTGCTTGCCGACCCTCTCGGCGAGATGTACGGCTCCCACGTCCTCTGACGTCTCACGGCGCGGAGGCCGGGATCCGGCCCCGGCCTCTCCGCCGGGTGACCGTCCGGCCCCGTGGACGGCCCGCTCGCGACCGCCCTGGTCGGCTCCCGCACTCCCGGGATGGATCCATACTTGGGAGATGCGCCTGTCGGAGTTCTGGAAGCGGATGAAGCTGCACTTCGGTGACCAGTACGCCGAATCATGGGCTCACGACTACGTCATCGCCGAGCTCGGCGGCCGGACGGTCGTCCAGGCTCTGGCCGACGGGATCGGGGCCAAGGAGGTCTGGCAGGCCGTGTGCGAGGTGACCGACGTCTCCCCCAAACTGCGCTGATCCCTGCCGGGCCACGCCGCGGCGGGTCCTGTCGAGCGGCGTCGTCTTGTCGAGCGTCGTCTTGTCGAGTGTCGTCAAGTCCGTCCGCCTGTTGAGCGGCGTGAAGTCCGTCCGCCTGTTGAGCGGCGTGAAGTCCGTCCGCGTCGAGTTCCCGCCGCGCCGTCCCGGTTTCCGGTCGCGTTCCGCCGCGTCGGTCCCGGCCGCGGCACGGGATGCCGGGCCTGCCGTGCCGGAGCCGCTCCGGAAGCGCCGCGCAGGGCGGTTCAGGAGTGGCCGGGCCGGTCGGGAGGGCCGGGAGGCGGGTTGAGGAGCTTGCCGATCGCCTCGGCCGCGTGCGCGGGGTCGTCGGCGCTCTCCTGGCCGTCCGGTGACCAGAGAAAGAGCCAGCCGTCCGCGGCGGGGGTGGCGAAGACGATCGTCTGCCGGAAGTTCTCCGGATGCCAGACCCACAGGACCGGGGCGGTGCCCCCGACCTTGCGGCTGGTCAACCCTCGTCGTCGGAGTTCGGTGGCCAGGGAGTCGAGATGGACGAGACGCTGCTGCGTGAACGCGTTGGGCACGTCGGGCACCTCGAAATCGTTTTGCCTTCAGGATCACCCCAGGTCACGTCCGGGACAACAGATACGACGGAAATGCCCGGGAATGTCGCCTCGCGGATGGGTCTGCGACCCCCGGAGGCGCGCCTGGAGCGGTCCGCGCCCGGCCTCCTGCGGTGCGCGCGTCATACTCCGGGGCTCCGGGACGCGTCTCGCCGACCGGCGGCGATCGAACAGCCGTTCGGCTATATTGAACAGGCCACCACTCCTGGCGTGCCCTCCCGAAAATGTCGGTGGCACACCGTAGCTTTCTGGCAACCGATCCAAACCGCGACCATCCAGGGGGGCTCCCATGGCACCTAACGACCGCGAGAAGGCGCTTGAGACCGCGCTCGCTCAGATCGAGCGGCAGTTCGGCAAGGGGTCCATCATGCGCCTGGGCGACGAGACCCGGGCGCCCATCGAGGTGATCCCCACCAGTTCCATCGCGCTCGACGTGGCGCTCGGCATCGGCGGCTTCCCGCGCGGCCGCATCGTGGAGATCTACGGCCCCGAGTCCTCGGGTAAGACGACGGTCGCTCTGCACGCGGTGGCCAACGCCCAGCGTGCCGGAGGCATCGCAGCCTTCATCGACGCCGAGCACGCCCTCGACCCGGAGTACGCCCAGAAGCTGGGCGTCGACACCGATGCGCTGCTCGTCTCCCAGCCCGACACCGGTGAGCAGGCGCTGGAGATCGCAGACATGCTGATCAGGTCGGGCGCGGTCGACCTGCTGGTCGTCGACTCGGTCGCGGCCCTGGTGCCCAAGGCCGAGATCGAGGGCGAGATGGGCGACAGCCACGTCGGCCTTCAGGCCCGGCTGATGTCGCAGGCGCTGCGCAAGATCGCCGGCGCGCTCAACAGCACCGGCACCACCGCCATCTTCATCAACCAGCTCCGCGAGAAGATCGGCGTCATGTTCGGCTCGCCCGAGACCACGACCGGTGGAAAGGCGCTGAAGTTCTACGCTTCGGTCCGGCTCGACATCCGCCGCATCGAGACGCTGAAGGACGGCACCGAGGCGGTCGGCAACCGCACCCGGGTCAAGGTCGTCAAGAACAAGATGGCCCCGCCCTTCCGCGTGGCCGACTTCGACATCCTTTACGGGGTCGGCATCTCGCGCGAGGGCGGCCTGATCGACATGGGTGTCGAGCACGGGTTCGTCCGCAAGTCCGGCGCCTGGTACACCTACGAGGGCGACCAGCTCGGTCAGGGCAAGGAGAACGCGCGAAACTTCCTGCGCAACCACCCCGACATGGCCAACGAGATCGAGAAGAAGATCAAGGAAAAGCTCGGCATCGGCCCCCGCCTCGACAGCCCGGCCACCCCGCCGCCGGCCGCTCCCGCTCCTGCTCCCGCGGCCTCGGGTCGCGGTTCCAAGGCAGCCGCGGCCAAGCCGGGTGACGCCTGATTCGGGCTGAGCGATGACGACGGGACCTGACTCCGGTCCGGCCGGCGCGGCCGGGCCGCGAGACTGGGGTGCCTGGCCTGACGCTCCCGGAGTGGCCTCCGGACCCGAAACGACCTCTCGACCCGGAGCGGCGGCTCCGGGCATGGGGGAGTCGTTCCCCGGGCTCCGGGAGGGTGCGCCGGGGTCGGAGGGGGGCGGGCCGCGGGGCGGGAGGCCGAGTCCGTCCCGACGTGGCGGAAGGCGATCCCGGGGCGGCTCCCCGGGGTTCCTGCCCGACGGGCCGGTCGAGGAGTCCCCGGCGAGCCGGGGCCCCGACGCCGATCCGCAGGCGGTGGCGCGGGCGATCTGCCTGCGGCTGCTGACCATGGCGCCGCGCACCCGGGCCCAGCTGGCGGAGGCGCTGCGCAAACGAGAAGTGCCCCAGGAGGCTGCCGACGCGGTGCTGGAGCGCTTCTCCGAGGTGGGGCTCATCGACGACGAGGCGTTCGCTGCCGCGTGGGTGAGCTCGCGCCACGCGGGGCGCGGCCTCGCGCGCAGGGCGCTCGCCTCCGAGCTCCGTCACCGTGGCGTGGATGAGGACACGGTGAAGGAAGCGGTCGAGCAGGTCGACCCCGAGCAGGAGGCCGAGACGGCCCGCCGGCTCGTGGAGCGCAAGCTCTCCTCGACGCGCGGTCTGGATCCCGCAGCCAGAACTCGCAGGCTGGCAGGCATGCTCGCCCGTAAGGGATACGGTCCGGGTTTGGCCTTTCGCGTCATCCGCGAAGCCCTTGAGAGGGAAGAGTCGGAAACCTCATCTTTTCCCGCTGATCTCGACTATCCGCTCGACTAACTCAAAGCGGCTTGACAGCGGGTCTTTGCTTGCTCGTTACCTCGCTGACGCTTAATCTCAACGGCAGTGAGGAGTTACTCCGCGCAGCGCGGATTGTCATAGCGGTGTATTACGGACAAGCAGGCTCGACAGATGGGGAGGGATGACGGACCGGCGGGCGCAGCCGGTGCGCGATGCCTCCTGGATCGGCATCTGTCCTGGTAAGGCCGCCGCTTGAGCTTTCCGCGCCATACGTGTGACTCCTCGTGTGCTTGATATTTGCGACGCGAGGAAGGTGAGCCGCGCATGGACCCCGGTGTGGTCGTCATGTTGGCAGTGGCGGTCGTGGCTCTTGCCGTGATGACGATAGCCGTTTCGGTCGTGCTCCTGCGTCGCGTCGGCGCAACCGGTGGCAGGCTCAAGGGCCCGACGCCCGAGCAGGAGGCCCAGATCGAGGCCTGGTTCGACGAGGCCAGGCGTGAGGCGGCGGAGATCCGTACCAAGGCCGAGAGCGATGCCGGAGAGCTTCTGCGCCGCTCGGAGGCGGCGGTCGAGGCGGCCGCCGAGATGCGCAAGGAGGCCGAGGCCGAGGGGCGGGTGCTGAAGTACGAGCTCAAGGAGCTCCGGGCCGACCTCGAACGCCGGGAGAACCGGCTGGCCGAGCGCGAGCAGCGCCTTGACGAGGAGGCCAGGCGCCAGGCGGAGCGGGCCCGGAAGCTCGCCGAGACGGAGACGGAGCTGGCCCACCGCCGCGAGGACCTCGACCGAGTCGCCGAGGAACGCAAGGCCGTCCTGGAACGGGTCTCCGGCCTCACCGGCGAGCAGGCCAAGGCGGAGCTCGTCCGGGAGATCGAGAACCAGGCCAAGCGCGAGGCCGCCCTGATCGTCCGGGAGATCGAGAGCCAGGCCCGCAAGGAGGGCGAGAAGCGCGCCACCAAGATCGTCACGCTGGCGGTCCAGCGCATCGCCACCGAGCAGACCGCCGAGTCCGTCGTCAGCGTCCTCCACCTGCCGGGTGACGAGATGAAGGGCCGCATCATCGGCCGGGAGGGGCGCAACATCCGCGCCTTCGAGTCGACCACCGGGGTCAACCTGATCATCGACGACACGCCCGAAGCCGTGTTGCTGTCATGTTTCGACCCGGTCCGCCGGGAGACCGCTCGGCTGACGCTGGAGAAGCTCGTCCTCGACGGGCGCATCCACCCGCAGCGCATCGAGGAGGCCCACGAGCGCAGCAAGGCCGAGGTGCAGGAGCTGTGCGTGCGCGCCGGCGAGGACGCCCTCATGGAGCTCGGCATCACCGACATGCACCCGGAGCTGGTCACTCTGCTCGGCCAGTTGCGCTACCGCACCTCCTACGGCCAGAACGTGCTCGGCCACCTCATCGAGTCCGCCCACATCGCCGGGATCATGGCGGCCGAGCTCGGGCTCGACCCGACGCTTCTCAAGCGCTGCACGCTCCTGCACGACATCGGCAAGGCTCTCACCCACGAGGTCGAGGGCAGTCACGCGCTCATCGGCGCCGAGATCGCCAGGCGGTACGGCGAGCACGAGGACGTCGTCCACGCCATCGAGGCCCACCACAACGAGGTCGAGGTCAAGACCGTCGAGGCGGTCCTGACCCAGGCCGCAGACGCGATCAGCGGCAGCCGCCCCGGTGCCCGGCGCGAGTCCCTGGAGGCCTACGTCAAGCGGCTGGAGCGCCTGGAGGAGATCGCCACCTCCTACGACGGCGTCGAGAAGGTCTTCGCCATGCAGGCCGGCCGCGAGATCCGGGTCATGGTGAAGCCCGACGCGGTCGACGACATCCAGGCTCAGGTGATCGCCCGGGATGTCGCCAAGCAGGTCGAGGAGGAGCTCACCTACCCCGGTCAGATCCGCATCACGGTCGTCCGCGAGTCGCGGGCCACCGAGTTCGCCCGCTGACCGCCGCCGCCCGCCTCTGCGGCCGGGGACGCCTGCCGCGGAGGCGGCCGGAGACGGTCCCGCCTCAGGCCTGGAAGATCTGCTGGTAGAAGGCGAGCTCGGTGGCCAGCGCGGCGCTGCGGGTCTCGGCGCGCCGGAAGCCGTGCGCCTCGCCCTCGAACGTCAGGTATGTGCAGGGCACTCCTCGCTCGGCGAGGGCGTCGGCGAAGGCCTGCGACTGGGCCGGGGGAACCACCGGGTCCGACAGGCCCTGCAGGAGCAGCATGGGGCAGGTCACCCCGTCGGCCAGGGCGAGCGGTTCGCGTGAGGCGTACAGGCCGGGGTCTTCCGGGCCGATCAACCATTCGATGTAGCGCGACTCGAAGTCGTGGGTGGTCGCGATGAGCGGCGCCAGCGAGCTCACCCCGAAGTAGGAGACACCGCCGGCGAACGCGCCGGACGTGCAGCAGGCCGCCATGACGGTCCACCCGCCCGCGCTCCCGCCCCGGATCGCGATGCGCGCGGGGTCGGCCAGACCCTCGTCGGCCAGCCACTCGGCCGCGCCGATCGCGTCTTCGACGTCGACCACGCCCCACTGGCCCTTCAGCCGTTCGCGGTAGGCGCGGCCGTAACCGGTGGAGCCGCCGTAGTTGACGTCGAGCACGCCGATGCCCCGGCTGGTGAAGAACGCCTTCTCCAGATCGAGCGCGCCGGTGCTGTGGCCGGTCGGCCCGCCGTGCACGAACACGACGTACGGCGGGGCGCCCTCGCCGTACGCTCGCGGGTTCGCCGGCGGGTAGAGGTAGGCGTGCACCCGGCGGCCGAACCGGCTCTCGATCCGCACGCTCCGGGGGAGCGGCAGGTAGGCGACGTCGGGCAGTTCGTCGACGTCGCGGCGGAGCTCCTCCGCCCGCCCGGTGACGGTGTCGACCCGGACGATCGACCGGGGCAGCGTCGGGCCGTACCCGATCCCGGTCAGGGTGCGGCCGTCCGCGGCCAGCACCGGGAACCAGCCGTCGTAGGGGACGTCGAGGTCGCGCAGCACGCCGCTGCCGGGGTCGAGGACGCCCAGCCGCAGGTCGCCCTGACCGTGCAGGACCGCCAGGTTCCCGTCGGCCAGCACCGCGTACGGTGCCCCGCCGAGCTGCCAGAGCGGCCCGGCGAACTCCTCCTCGGCGGGGTGGAGCGCCTGCGGTGAGGCGCCGTCGATCCCGACCCGGTAGAGGTTCCACCAGCCCGACCGGTCGGAGACCAGGTAGAGGCTGCGGTCGTCGCGCCACTGCGGGGCGAGCACCGATTCGTCGGGGCCACCCGTGACCGTCCGGCAGGCACCGTCGGCCAGCCGGCACACGCGCAGCTCGGTGCCGTTCCACGGCATGCGGGGATGGTCCCAGCAGATGAAGGCCAGATGTTCGCCGTCGGGTGAGAGCGCGAGGGAGGCGTAGAAGTCGTTCCCGCTGACCAGCTCGTGCGGCTCGACCCCGGCCGCGCCGTCGTCCGGCGCCCCGTCCGGTAGCGGGACCGCCACGATCGAGCGGCTCACCGTGCCGTCCCGATGATGGCGCTCCCGCACACACCAGATCCGGTCATCGTGAACGATCATCTCCGCGTACCGGAGCGCGGCCCGGTGCTCCGGCTCGGGCGTGATCGGCCGCGGCTCGCCGCCGCCGGTCAGCAGGTAGAGCCGCTGGTCGGTGAAGTTCGCGAACACCACGCCGCGGCCGGGCACGATCGCGTACGACCGCCCGCCGTACTCGTGGACCCTGGTCCTGGCGTTCCACGGCGCTCGCAGCAGCTCGCGGCGGACGCCGTCGGCGCTCCGGTGCATGATCGTGGTCCGGCCGCCCTCGGCTGGGCGGTCTTCGGTCCACCAGACCTCGTCGCCGAGCACCGTCGGGAAGCCGATGTGCAGCCCGGAGCGGGCCACGTCGGCTGTCGAGACCGGTGAGGGCCAGGTGGCGTACGGCAGGACGACCTGCTCGGGGGACATGGCGTAATCCTGCCCGATAACCCGGCGCCTGTCGCCGGTATGGCGCTCGAACCGCATCGGGCATGCGAGATATCCGTTTTGTGGCACGTCGGAGAAGGCGTGTCCTGTCCGTTGTGCAGGGGGATGCCCGGTGACGGTGGCGGGGGAGACGATCTGGGCCCGCGGGGGGATGGCCCTGCGGTGTCGCCGGGAGGGGCATCGGGGTTCTGCGGTGCTGCTGGGAGGGGGTCGTGGGGGCAAGTCGGTTCTGCGGTGCTGCTGGGAGGGGGTCGGGAGGGGCATCGGGGTTCTGCGGTGCTGCTGGGGGCAAGTCGGTTCTGCGGTGCTGCTGGGAGGGTGCCGGGACGGTCCCGCGGCACCATCGGGAGGGGGCCGAGGCGGGTGAG
>NZ_BAAAVI010000006.1:44219-90684 GCF_039534445.1 Streptosporangium fragile
CGCCCGCCCGGCCGTCGACCCCGCGACGCGGGACCGGCGACCGGGCGGGCGCGGCCGGATGGCCGGGGTCGTGCTCAGTCGACCGCGGACACGCCCATCCCGGTGGCGGGTACCCCGACCGCGCCCGGAGGCTCGATCGGCGGGGCCGCCGACTTGCGGCTGCGGCGGCTACGCCGCTCCAGCCAGGTGGCCAGGGCGCTGAGCGCCATGTTCAGGCCCACGTAGATGATCCCGATGACGATCGCGGCCGGGATGAGAGAGCCGAAGTTGACCGCAGGGATGATCTTGAAGCCCATGTTGAGCAGGTCGACGTAGGCGATGATGTAGCCGAGGGCGGTGTCCTTGAGCAGGACCACCAGCTGGCTCACGATCGCCGGCATCATCGCGGTGACGGCCTGCGGGAGCAGCACCAGGCGCATCACCCCGCTCTTGCGCAGCCCGATCGCGTAGGCCGCCTCGGACTGCCCCTTGGGCACGGCCCGGACGCCGGCCCGGACGACCTCGGCCAGCACCGACCCGTTGTAGAGGGTCAGTCCGGTCACGAGCGCGGCCAGGGTGTAGTCGCCGCTGCCGAGCACGCTGGGCGCCAGGTAGAAGATGAAGAAGATCAGCAGCAGCAGCGGGATCGCCCGGAAGACCTCGACGACCGCGCCCGCGGGCAGCCGGATCCACGCGTGGTCCGAGAGCCTGGCCAGGCCGAAGAGCCCCCCGAAGATCAGGGCGAGCACCGAGGCGAGTCCCGCCGCCTCCAGGGTGCCGAGCAGGCCGGGGACGATGTAGTTCGTCCAGGTCTCGGGCCGGATGAACGGCTCCCAGATCCGCCCCTCCCACTGGCCCTTCTCGTCGAACCTGAGGTAGATGAAGTAGAGGATCGCCGCCACCGCGACCACGGCCAGCAGCGTCATGATGTTGTTGCGCACCCGGGCGCGCGGCCCCGGCGCGTCGAACAGGACCGTCGCCCCCCTGCTCATCGGGCCACCGCCAGCCGGTTGGCGAGCCAGCCGGTGAAGAAGCCGATCGGCAGGGTCACCGCCATGAACGCGACGACCAGCCCGATGAAGATGGGGATCGACACGCCGGTGTCGTCGAAGGTGTCCTTCATGACGAACGCGGACTCCGCCAGGTAGCCGGCGGCGATCGCGACCGTGGTGTTCTTGATCATTGCGATCATCACGCTGCCCAGCGGGGCGATGACCACGCGGAACGCCTGCGGAAGGATGATCATCGTCAGGGACTGGAAGAACGTGAGCCCTATCGCGCGGGCCGCCTCCGCCTGTCCCAGCGGCACCGTGTTGATGCCCGAGCGCAGCGCCTCGCAGACGAACGTCGCCGTGTAGGCGGACAGTCCCAGCGTCACCAGCCAGAAGCCGTTGCTTCTCGGCTCGTCGGAGAAGACGAATCCGAGGGTGTCGCTGAGACCGAGTGCGGAGAACGCCAGGACCAGGGTCAGCGGAGTGTTCCGCACGACGTTGACGTAGCCGGCGCCCACGGCCCGCAGGATCGGCGTCGGCGCGACCCGCATCGACACCAGGATCGTGCCGAGGGTCAGCGAGAGAACGGCGCAGATCAGCGAGAGCTGCACGTTCTTCAGGAAGCCTTCCCACAGGGCAGGCGCATATTTGATCAGATCATCCATCGTGCTCCACCAATGGGGCGGCGGCGGCCGGTGACCCGGAGGCCGGATCACCGGTCGCCGCTACAGGACCGGTCGCGGCAGGGTCAGGCGCAGGGCTCGAACTGCGGCGCCTCGGTGGGCAGCTTGAGGCCCTGAGTCTGGCCGAACCACTTGTCCAGCAGCTGCTTGGCCGTGCCGTCCTGGTACATCTTGGTGATGGCGGCGTTGACGGCCTCGCAGGTCTTGGTGTCACCCTTCTTCAGGCCGACACCGTACTTCTCGTCGGTGAACGGCTGGCCGAGGATCTTGAAGTTGCCGCCGGCCTGCTTGGCGAAGCCCGCGAGGATCAGGTCGTCGGTGGTGACCGCGTCCAGGTTGCTGCCGGCGAGCTTGGCGACGCACTCGGAGTAGTTCGCCGCGCCCACCAGCTGGGCGTCCAGGTCGAGCTGGCCGTCCGGCGGCGGGTCGGTGATCCGCTTGTAGGAGTTGGAGCCGGCCGCCTGGCAAATCCGCTTGCCCGCCAGGTCCTGCGGCTTGGCGATGCTGGTGTCGTCGGCGCGCACCATGGTGTCCTGGTGGGCGACGATGTACGGCCCGCCGAAGGTCACCTTCTCCTTGCGGCTGTCGGTGATCGAGTAGGTCGCGAAGATGATGTCAACGGTGCCGTTGGCGAGGAAGGCCTCACGGTTGGAGGAGGCGGACTCCTTCCACTCGATCGACACGTCCTGGCCGCCGGCAAGCTCCTTGACGACGTACTTGGCGACGTCGACGTCAAAGCCCTCCGGCTCCGCACCGGTCTTCAGGCCCAGGCTCGGCTGGTCCCACTTGGTGCCGACGACGACCTTCTTGGCACCCTTGACCTTGTCCACAACCGTTGTGTACGCCGCGGTGTCGCCGCCGCCGCTCTCGCCCCCGCAGGCCGCCAGGCCCAAGGTGAGCGCGCTCGCCGCCGCCAGCGCCACACCGGCACGTAGTACTCGCATGTTCCGTTACCTCATTCTTCTCTGGAGTGTGCAGCCGGCTGGGAGAACTCAGTGAGTGAGGATCTTGGAAAGGAAGTCTTTGGCCCGGTCGGTCCGGGCGTTGGTGAAGAACTCGTCGGGAGTGTTCTCCTCCACGATCTGGCCGTCCGCCATGAAGACCACGCGGTTCGCCGCGCGCCGGGCGAAGCCCATCTCGTGGGTGACCACCATCATGGTCATACCCTCATGGGCGAGTCCGATCATGACGTCGAGCACCTCCTGGACCATTTCGGGGTCCAGCGCCGAGGTCGGCTCGTCGAACAGGATCATCTTGGGGTCCATGGCCAGGGCGCGGGCGATGGCCACGCGCTGCTGCTGACCGCCGGAGAGCTGCGCGGGGTACTTCGACGCCTGGGCGCCGATGCCCACCCGTTCCAGCAGTTCCATGCCCCGCTTCTCGGCGGCGGCCCTGGATATGCCCCGGACCCTGATCGGCCCGAGCGTGACGTTCTCCATGATCGTCTTGTGCGCGAACAGGTTGAAGGACTGGAAGACCATCCCGACCTCGGACCTGAGGTTGGCCAGGGCCTTGCCCTCCAGGGGGAGCGGCTTGCCGTCGAAGGTGATGGTGCCCTCGTCGATCGTCTCCAGCCTGTTGATCGTCCGGCACAGGGTCGACTTGCCTCCACCCGAGGGACCGATGACCACGAGGACCTCGCCCCGGGAGATCGTCAGGTTGATATCGCGCAGGACGTGCAGGCTGCCGAAGTGCTTGTTGACACCCGTGAGCACGACCAGAGGAGTCTTGTCCCCGTTCTCCGTCATATTGCACAACGTAATTCTGTAAAGGCCACCTCAGGCTAACCCTGCGGTACCGATCAGATCACGGCCGTCTCACGCGTTGGTCATCGGATCCGGCCGAGGGCGGCGGGGCCGAGGGTGAGCTTGAAAGGTTCGATCAGGTCGACGGTGGTACCTGCGGCGATACGGTGAATGAGCTGGTACTCGCTGTTCTCGTCGAGCGTGTACGTGAAGATCACCGGTAGCTCGTCGGACCCCTGTCCTCGGAACGGCTTCATCTCGATGCGCCAGAAGTGGGGGATGCCGGCCTCTGCGTATTTGACATGCTTGACGGCCCGATCCGTGGCCGTGGTGGATTTGGAGACAATCTCCACGACCAGGTGTACCCACTCGGGCTGGGCGACTTCGGCGCCTTCTTCGAAAGGTGCCAGCTCCACCACCATCAGGTCGGGGATCACCCCGGGCTTGCGGTCCAGGAGGAGGCCCGTTGCGGTGACGGGGATCATCTCTTCCGGCGCCACGGTCTCCAGGTAGGTCTGAAGCCTGTCTCCGATGCGCTGATGTCTGAATGGTGGGGCGGGGGACACGATGAGGCTCCCGTCGATGAGCTCGTAACGACCGCCGTCGTCTCGCGAGTTGAGCTCGAACCATTCATCGACGCTGAGTTCGCCGGGCGTCTCCCAGACGTTCGTCTTCGGTGTCGCCTTCTTGTGCGGCTTCTTGGGCGGCTTCCTGGCCTTCACGGGCGCCTCCGAGGTCTGCACGAGCATCGCCATCGTGGCTCACCACTCTCAGCTGTCGGACGAGTCTCATTCTCGCATGCGGCTTTGGGGCCCCAGGTTAGCGGCGACTTTTACGCTACGTTGCCTTTTGGTTACCGAAGGTTTGGCGGAAGTGGGTGTCGTACCCGAAGCTCGGCGGAGCGCCTACCCTTGTCTGTGAGATGACTGTCACCGTGGAGAGCGCCCGCACGTACGAGGTTCGTACCTACGGGTGCCAGATGAACGTGCACGACTCCGAGCGCCTGTCGGGCCTGCTGGAGGAGGCCGGATACGTTCCGGTCGCCCCGGGGGAGACGGCCGACGTGGTCGTGTTCAACACCTGCGCCGTGCGGGAGAACGCCGACAACAAGCTCTACGGCAATCTCGGGCACCTGCGCCCCGCGAAGGTGGGCAACCCCGGCATGCAGATCGCCGTGGGCGGCTGCCTGGCGCAGAAGGACCAGGGCGAGATCGTCCGCAAGGCGCCCTGGGTGGACGTGGTGTTCGGCACCCACAACATCGGCTCGCTGCCGGTGCTGCTGGAGCGGGCGCGCGTCCAGCGGGAGGCCCAGGTCGAGATCAAGGAATCTCTGGAGACCTTCCCGAGCACGCTGCCGACCAAGCGGGAGTCCGCCTACGCCGCGTGGGTCTCGATCTCGGTCGGGTGCAACAACACCTGCACGTTCTGCATCGTGCCGTCGCTGCGCGGCAAGGAGAAGGACCGCCGCCCCGGCGACATCCTGAACGAGGTCCGGACCCTGGTCGACCAGGGCGTGCTGGAGGTCACTCTCCTCGGCCAGAACGTCAACACCTACGGCGTGGAGTTCGGCGACCGGCTCGCCTTCGGCAAGCTGCTGCGGGCCTGCGGCGACATCGAGGGGCTGGAGCGGGTCCGCTTCACCAGCCCGCACCCGGCCGCGTTCACCGACGACGTCATCGCGGCCATGGCCGAGACGCCCAACGTGATGCACCAGCTCCACATGCCGCTGCAGTCCGGCTCCGACCGGGTGCTCAAGGCGATGCGCCGCTCCTACCGGGCCGAGCGCTACCTGGGCATCATCGAGCGGGTCCGCGCGGCCATGCCCGACGCCGCCATCTCCACCGACATCATCGTGGGCTTCCCCGGCGAGACCGAGGAGGACTTCCAGGCCACCCTCGACGTGGTGCGCGCTTCGCGCTTCGCGAACGCCTTCACCTTCCAGTACTCCATCCGGCCCGGCACCCCCGCCGCCACCATGGACGACCAGATCCCCAAGGAGGTCGTGCAGGAGCGCTACGAGCGGCTCGTCGCCCTGCAGAACGAGATCTCCTGGGAGGAGAACCGCAAGCAGGTCGGACGGACGCTCGAGGTGCTGGTGGCCGAGGGTGAGGGCCGCAAGGACGAGGCGACCCACCGCATGTCCGGCCGGGCTCCCGACAACCGCCTGGTCCACTTCACCCCCGGGGCCGAGGTGCCGCGCCCGGGTGACATGGTGAGCGTCGAGGTCACCTACGCGGCCCCGCACCACCTGGTGGCCGACGGGCCGGTGCTGAACCTCCGGCGCACCCGCGCGGGCGACGCCTGGGAGGCCCAGCAGGCCGCCCCGGCGGGCGCCGGTTCCGGGGTCATGCTCGGCATGCCCTCCATCGGCCGCCCCGCCCCGCTGCCCCAGGTCTCCGGCTGCTCCGTCACGTCCTGACGCGCCCGCGCCGAGATCGGCCTGTCACGTCGGGTCCCTGATCCCGCGGATGCTCGGGAGGCGGGTTCCCGGGGGATCGTTCGGGTTTTCCGGCGGATTCTCCATGCTGCTCCGTACGGGGTGCGCGTGGGTGGTCCGCCTGCCGGGCGGCTCCGCGGGCAGCGGCTCCGTTAGTCTTGCCACGTGCTTGTCGCCGCCGCCGTGTGCCCGCATCCACCGCTGTTGGTCCCGGAGCTGGCCGGTGCCGCGGCCGCCGAGCTCGACGGACTCCGTGCCGCCTGCGCGGCGGCGGTGGCGGCGCTGGGCGGGGCGGCGCCCGACGCGATCGTGGTGGTCGGCGGGGCCGACCGGGCCGCGGCGTACGGCGCGGACGCCGCCGGGAGCCTGGCCCCCTGGGGCGTCGACGTCCGCGTGGGAGAGGGGGAGCCCGTCCTGCCGCTCTCCCTGACGATCGGCCGTTGGCTTCTCGACCGGGCGGGGCTGGCCGCCTCGGCGTTCCACGCCGTCTCCTTCGATGCCTCGCCGCAGGAGTGCGCCGCCCTCGGCGGGCGGCTGGCGGGCGCGGCCGGGCGCGTGGCCGCGCTCGTCATGGCCGACGGCTCGGCCCGCCTCACCGAGAAGTCCCCGGGATACCTCGACCTCCGCGCCGAGCCGTACAACAGGGTCATCGTCGAAGGGCTCGCCCGGGGGGAGATCCCGCCGCTCGACCCGGGCGAGGCCGCGGAGCTGTGGGTCGCGGGTCGCGCGGCCCTGCAGGTGCTCGGCGGGGCCGGCGCCGCGCTGCGGGCCGAGGTCCTCTACGACGCCGCGCCCTACGGCGTCGGATACTTCGCCGCCCGCTGGACGTGACGGTCCCGGCGCGGGACGCGGACACGGGACAGGTCCCGGGCCAGGACGACGTCGCCGCCGAACGCGGCGCCCGCCTCGGCCAGGAACCGGGGCTCGTCGTCGGTGCCGTACCGCTCGGAGATGTGGGTCAGGACGAGCCGGCGGACGCCTGACTCGGCGGCCACCCGGCCCGCCTGGGCGGCGGTGAGGTGCCCGTACTCCGCGGCGAGCGCCGACTCCTCGGACAGGAAGGTGGATTCGATCATCAGCAGGTCCACTCCCTCGGCCAGGGCGAAGACCCCGTCGCACAACCGGGTGTCCATGACGAAGGCGGCGCTCTGGCCGGGGCGCGGCTCGCTGACCTCCGCCAGGTGGACGGTCGTCCCGTCGGGGGCGGCGACGGCGCCCGCGCGTTGCAGTTCGCCGACCCGCGGCCCCTGGATCCCGCGTTCCCGGAGCCGCTCGGGGAGCATACGGCGCCCGTCCGGCTCGTCGAGGCGGTACCCGTACGACTCGACGGGGTGGGAGAGCGGCCGGGCGGTGAGCGTCACCGGACCGGCGTCGAAGCGGGCGAGCTCCCCGGAGACGGGACGTTCGACGATCACCGAGGTGTCCGCGAAGACGGTCGCGTGGCGCAGCCGGCGCCAGTACGTCTCCCCGCTCGCGGGGAAGGCCGCCTGGACCCGGTGCGTGACACCATCCCTGGCGATGCGCTGGACGACTCCCGGCACGCCCAGGCAGTGGTCGCCGTGGAAATGGGTGACGCAGATCCAGGTGATGTCGTGCGAGCTGACACCCGCGTGGACCATCTGGCGTTGCGTGCCCTCCCCGGGGTCGAACAGGAAACCCTGCCCGTCCCAGAGGAGGAGGTATCCGTTGTGGTTACGGTTGCGGGTGGGGACCGCGCTTGAGGTACCGAGGACGACGAGTTCGCGAAGGGACACGAGGCCCATGGTAGGAACGGTGGCGTTCGGGAGCGTTCCGACGCAGTTGGGGGAGATGGTCGTCGCCGTGACGGAGGACGGCGTGGTGAGCGTCGGCTGGGGCCGCCTCGACGCCTTCAGGTCGCGCGTGCTGGACCGGCTCGGGCTGGCGGAGGCGGACGATCCGGGCAGGACGGGCGCGGTCCTGGGCGAGCTCGGCGACTACTACGCGGGGCGGCTCCGGGTCTTCGGCGTCCCGGTCGACTGGCGGCTGACCTCGCCGGTGCAGCGCAGGGTGCTGGGCACGCTGTACGAGACGGTCCCCTACGGCAGGGCCGTCACCTACGGCGAGCTGGCCGCCCGGAGCGGGACGGGCGTCCCCGCGCGGGCCATCGGATCGATCATGGGCGCCAACCCCGTGCCGATCATCGTGCCGTGCCATCGGGTGATCGCGGGGAACGGGCTCGGCGGGTTCAGCGGAGGCGAGGGCGTGGAGTCCAAGCGGTGGCTGCTGACCCTGGAGGGATACCTGCAGCCGACGCTCGACTGGGAGTGACGGAGGCGGAGGCACTCGCGCCGGTCGGAGCGCGATGTGCCCCGCCTCCGCGAAAGCCGGGGTGCGGCACGCCCTCCGCCAGGCTTCGGAGGCCCGCTCGCGCGCCGCGGTCACGTTCCCGTCAGGCTCTGACGGCCCGCTCGCGCCGGGGCCGTGTTCCCGTCAGGCTCTGACGGCCCGCTCGCGCCGGGGCCGTGTTCCCGTCAGCGACGCTCGGCGGCGCGCCGCCGCAGCAGCTCGCGAGCCTGGAGGAACGGGGCCCGCAGGAAGGCCAGGTGGTCCTCCTGCCCGTGGCGGTGGCAGACCCGGCCGGGCCACAGGCGCCGGCTCCGCTCGTCGATGTAGGCGAGAGAGCCGTCGACGAGGTTCAGCATGTGCCGGACGGTGGTCGCGTCGAACCGGCCGTAGGTCTCGCCCGTGCGCAGGTAGAGCGGGGACGTGTGCGCCATGATCGGCCTGGCCCACACGTCGTGGTGCCGGGCGACCTCCGCGCCCGGCCCGTAGCACCGCGCGGCGATCCACGAGTCCTCGGCGACGGGCAGGTCGGCGGCCAGTTCGAGCACGCGCCCCGGGCGGTGCGGCCGATGCTCGGCGACGACGTGGCCGTTGGCCACGATCTCGATCCGGTCGATGTCGAAGATCGACTCGGCGCGGGCCTCGACACGGACCGGGGTGCCCGGCGTCACCCGGACCTCCTGCCCCGGCCGGTGACCGTCGACGTCCAGCCGCAGGAGCGGTCCGCTCGTCGCGAACGTCGCGCCCTGCCGTACGGCCCGGCACCAGGTCCAGTAGTCGAGGTTCTCGTCCGGCGGCACGTGCGCGTAGGTGCGGATGAGGCCGATCGGCACCTCGCTGCTCATCTTGTCGGTGCCG
The DNA here is from genome assembly GCF_039534445.1 of Streptosporangium fragile. NCBI lineage: Bacteria > Bacillati > Actinomycetota > Actinomycetes > Streptosporangiales > Streptosporangiaceae > Streptosporangium > Streptosporangium fragile. The sequence continues at coordinate 53,218 of NZ_BAAAVI010000006.1, forward strand.
CCGACCAGGGTGACCCGGTAACCGGCGTTGAGATAGCGGTAGTACTCCTGGATGTTGTACGGGTCGTAGGCGATCATCTCGACGGCGTCCAGCCTGCCGGTGGCGAGCAGGGCGGCCGCCTCCCCGTTGGGCACCGGGAAGTGCGCGAGCACGACGGTGCCGCCCTGCTCGTGGCATTCGTCGGCCCAGTGGGACAGTGTGGTCTCCAGGCCGCCGCCGAGCTCCGACTCCTCCGCGCCGCCGGTGCACCACGGCATGATCGGGTGCCGCAGGCCGAGCAGGTTGATGTGCCCCAGCATGCCGCTGCGGTTCTCCTGCCCCGCGAAGACGTGCGTGTGGCCGTCCGCCGACGTGTGCGGTCGTCCGGTGAACTCCTCGGTGTTGGTGAACAGGTGCCCCCACTGGCTGAGCAGGAGGTTGGTGACGCGGACGTCCTCCCCGCGCGCCTCCAGCTCCGCGCCCAGGGTCGAGACGAAGTGCACGTGGGTGTCGCCGCTGTACCAACCGGTCGCGGCCATGTCGGTCATCCGGGTCAGGGTCAGTTCGATCTCGGCCTGGCCCGGCCGGACTGTGACGGTCGTGCGCAGCGGCCGGTACTCGAACCCCCGGGCCGCCTCGACCGTGACCTCGCCCAGGGGCAGCCAGCCCTCACAGGTGCCGTCGATGTAGGAGTACGTCGTGGCGCCGAGCCGGACGTCACCGCCGATGTCGAGGTTCCAGGTGTTGCCGTCCGAGTTGATGTGCCCGTGATGGCCGTGCGGTGGGTAGGGCACCCCGTCCTCCGACCGGAAGTGGATCCTGCACGGGACCGGCTCGCCGGTGGCCGAGTCCCTGACCACGGTGCGCACCCAGGCTCGTCCGGCGTCGGGTACCCGCCAGACGACTCCGCCGTCGCTCCGCTGCCCGGCGGAGAGCAGCTCTTCCCAGCCGCAGGTGCTGATCACGGAATCCCCGCGTACAAGGGTCAGCTGCGCCGAGGGGGTGGCGGCGACGCGCACGTAGGCGCGGTGCTCCTCCTCGGCGGGCGCTCCCCAGGCCGGGGTGCCCCCGCCCCCGGCCCCGTCTCCGCCCCCGTTTCCGCCCCCGTTTCCGCCCCCGTTTCCGCCTCCGTCTCCGCCCTCGGCCCCGCCGGAGCTCACCCGGCGGTAGAGGTACGTCGCGGAGCCGCGATCGACGGTCACCGCCAGGTCCTCCGAGACCGGACCGGCGGACCGGGGGAGGTCGAGCAGCACGTCACGCCAGACGGTGCGTCCGAAAGGATCCTCGTCGAGGTCGCTGGTGGTCACGGCGCCGATGAGGACGCTCGGGCCCAGCGAGCGGATCTCCAGGCCGAGGACCCGCACCCCGGGCCGTGGGTTCCGGCAGGGCCACAGGTAGAACCGGTAGGGCAGCACGTACGGTGACCTGGCCTGCGGATCGTCGATGTCGACGAACCGCGCGCCCGCCGCGTCGAAGCGCCCGTGGGTGCGCGGCATCAGCCGATGCTGGGCGTCGGGTACGGCCAGGAACGGGGTCTGTCCCCAGTCGAGAGGGATCGCCCGGTCGCTCCACAGCCGCGGCGTGGGCCCGATCTCGAACCGCCGGCGCACCGGCAGCCGCTCGGTGTGCCCGTCCTCGTACACGAGCGTGTAGTACGCGCAGACGTCACCGACCGTCTGACCGTCGAACAGGTCCGGGGACTCCAGGGCGTGAGCGATCACCATCCACTCGAAGGCGCGGCCCACCGGGATGGTGACGGCCGCCCGGGGCGGTCCCTCCACCCGCAGCAGTGCCGCGTCGGCGGCGCGCTCGTCACCGAACGAGAACGGGATGCCGTACAACGTGCGGCGACCGAGCGGGTAGGAGTCGCCGTCGTCGAGGATCGAGCGGGGGGCGTTGAGCACGCCGGTCAGGTCGACCGGCCGGTAGCCGCGGCAGCCTCCGGCCGGGGAGGCGTTGTGTTCAGGCATGGTCGGCGACCGTTTCTTCCTGCTCGGACGGCGGCCCGTCGACGGAGGTCCGGGCCAGTCCGGCGTAGAGCCGGGGGGAGCGGGCGCGCAGGTGCAGTGCCCGGACGACGCCGACGACGACGGCGACCAGGCCGATGCCGACGATCAGGACGTTGGTGGTGGTGCCGGCGCCGGTCAGCAGCGGCAGGTTGCTCAGGACGAGGAAGAGCACCACGGCCAGCGCCAGGAAACTGAGCCCGGGAGCGATCGTGGTGCGGAAGAGCCCGGCCTCGGGCGCCTGACGGCGCAGGAACCGGATGACCGCCAGACAGCACAGCGCCCACAGGGCGATGATCCCGAGGAAGCCGAGCGCGCTGCCCCACAGCAGCAGGCCCAGATAGGGGTCGAGCCCGAAGACGGCGAACGTGACGACGGCCGCCGCCGCCAGGGCGGTCTGCAGGAGGCCCGCCCGCCACGGGGCCTTGGTCCGCGGGTGGGTGCGGCCCAGCGCGCGCGGCAGGAGACCTTCGCGGCCCATCGCGAAGAAGTAGCGGTTGGCCGCGTTGTGCAACGCGAGCAGCGCGGCGAACGCGCTGGTCAGCAGCAGGACTTTCATCACCTCGGTGATCGGGGCGGGTACGTGGGTCTCGAAGACGGCGACGACGAGGTTGACCGGGTCCGCCTCGGCCGCGGCGCCGATCTTGTCGGCGCCGTAGGCCATGACGATGACCCAGGTGATGAAGGCGTAGAACACGGCGATGAACCCGACCGCGATGTAGGTCGCCCGCCGGACGGTCCGGATGCCGCCGCGCGCCTCCTCGCTGAAGATCGCGGTGGCCTCGAACCCCATGAAGGCCCCGGCGACCAGGGCGAACATGGCGCCGTTGGCCGGGTCGAGGACCTTGCCCGGCGCGAACGACTCGGCGGACCAGCCGCCGGCCCCTCCCTTCGCCAGGACGTACGCCGCCAGCACGACCAGGACGGCCGTCTCCAGCACGAGCAGCACCCCGAGGATCCGGGCGCTGGTGTGGATGCCGCGGTATCCGAGCCACGCGACGAGGGCCAGGCCGAGGAGCGCGAACACGTACCACGGCACGTCGCGATGGAAGTAGTTCGCGAAGGTGTCGGCGGCGTAGACGCCGAGCGCGCCGTACGTGCTGATCTGCAGGGCGTTGTAGGCCGTCACCGCGAGCATCGCCGCCCCCGAACCGGCCGGCTTGCCCAGGCCGCGGGAGATGGTGGCGTAGAAGGCGCCCGCGTTGCGGACGTAGCGGCTCATGGTCATGAAACCGACGGCGAACAGCCCCATGACCACACCGGCGACGAGGTAACCGCCGGGGACGGCCGCGCCGCCTTTGAGGAAGTGCAGGGGGGCGACGGCCACGATGAGCGTCAGGGGCGCCAGGGCGGCCAGGACCGTGAAGACGAGGTCTCTGGTTCCCATGGCGTCGCCGGCCAGGGTGTCAGGCGCGTTCATGGAACTCTCGGTGGCGTGACCTGGCATGGGTTCGCTCCTTACTGCGGCGCGGGACACCGGCGCGCGGACGGAGAAGGCTGGGGAGAGAGGAGAGAGAGGAAGAGCCTGGGCGAGCGCGCCGGGCCGATGTAAGGCTGGAGCCTATGGTGGGTGGGCGGGCCCGGCGAGCGACGATCCGTCCAGACTTCGTCGTTGCCACTGTGCGTTCCGCACATTCCGGTCCGGAGTCGTGGTCTCCTCGGCGTCCGCGAGCCTCGCCGGTCTCGCGGCCCGCGGCGCTCACAGTCCGGAGCCCCCGGAGTGAGATCCGCTCAGAGCTCCTCGATCGCCCGCAGGGCGAGATACAACTCCATTCGCGTGTCCGCGTCGCCGAGCCGGCATCCGAGGCTGGTCTCGATCTGCCCGATCCGATGGCGCACGGTGTTGCGGTGGACGCCGAGCTCCTCGGCGGTACGGTCCCAGTGGCCGTTGTGGCGCAGCCAGACCCGTAACGTGGCGAGCAGATCGACGGCGTCCTGCTGGCGGCGCTCGTGCAGGGGCCGGAACCGGCGGTCGGCGTAGTCCCGCAGGCGGCTCATGTCCAGCGCCGCGGCGAGCCCTTCGACCTCCGTCCCGCTCACCACGCAGGTGCCCTGGAACAGGGCGGTCCGCAGTGCCCGGGCGGCCTCCTCGTGCGCCGCCCGTAGCCGCGTCCCCGGATGGGCCGAGCTGACCCCGGCCAGCCAGCCGGCGCGCCCGAGCTCGTCGACGATCCGGGTGAGCGGAGCGGACTCCGGCAGCAGGGCGATGGACACCGCGCCGTCCTGGTCGACGAACGGGGAGGCCAGCAGGGAGGCGAACTCGCCGAGCCGGGCACGGGTGCTCACGTCGCGGGCGCCGCCCGCCCGGTCCACGGCGCGCGCGCAGACGATCCGCCAGAGGGACCCCGAGCTCTGGACCCCGAAAACGGCGGCGGCGTGCTGGATCCAGCGGGGTGAGTACGGGTCGAGCGCCAGGGCCAGCGCCGCCTGGCCGACCTGGTGGGAGGGCCAGCGGTCCACCGGGTCCGGGATGAGCAGGCTGAGCAGGGAGGCCGCCGTCATCATGACGGCACGGTCGGCGACCCCGGCCACCACCGGGGCGCCCACCGCCAGGGCGTAGCCGGAGGGCAGCGGCCCGGCCACCGACTGGACCATGACCCGCTGGTCGGCCGAGCTCATCGTGGCGCTCGCCGGGTACGTGCTCGCGCAGACCCGGTCGATGGCCGCGCGTACGTCGGCGTCGATCCGCGGCGCGCCGCCGGCCCACTCCCGCTTTCTGATCCGGTCGTGCAGCAGCGCCCATCCCCCGGTGTGCGCGGCCAGCAGCTCCAGCGTCCTGGTGAGCGGGGACGGGCCGGTGGCGGTCTTGATCAGGGCGCGTTGGGTCTCGGTCAGCCGCTTTATCTCCGACATCTCCGACGAGAGCAGCTCCCCGTAGAAGAGCTCGGCGCAGGACTCGAACGCGACCGAGGCGGGGACCTCCAGCAGTGGGAGCCCGTGCTCGCGGCAGGCCGCCACGAGCTCGTCGGGCACACGGTCGAAGACCGGCGTCACGCCGAACCCGAGAGCCGCGATACCGGCCGCTTTGACCCCGGTCACGTACTCCGCGCTGCGTTCGGGCCGGAAGTCGGTGCCGGCGAGCAGCAGCAGTTCGTTGCCCTGCAGATAGCGCGAGGGGTCGGCCAGCTCGCTGACGTGCACCCAGCGGACGGGGGTGTCGAGGCGGTCCTCACCCACTCGGACGACCAGCCCCAGCCGGGTGACGAACACGCGAAGGGGGACCATGCCGTAACAGTAGTGTCGGCGCCGTCATGCCCCGGCCGGTCCCGGCTCAGCGGCAGACCGCGATGAAGACCTTCTCGCTCGGCTCCACGGTGATCCAGTCGCCGCGGAACCCCTGCGGTATGTGGAACGCCTCTCCGGCGCCGAAGTCTTTGCGCCGTCCCGCCGAATCCCGCACGGCGACACGCCCCTTGAGGATGAGGCAGATCTCGTCGTAGGGCCAGGAGTCGAAGCGCACGGCGCCGGGCTCGCCCCTCCAGAAGCCGCCGGTGTACGAGGTCGCCGGGCCGCCGAAGACCCGGAACTCCTCCTCGATCCATTCGGGGGACAGCAGGTGGTAGTCGCTCAACGGGGGGACGAAGCGTTCGCCGGTCAGGGCGGTGACGGCGCGGACGGCCTCGATGCCGGCCCCGGTCACCGGGACGGGGTTCTCCGGGGTGTTCACGATGCGGCTCCGAAGCGGCGAAGGACGTTGTGGGTGATGCGCTCGACGAACGGGTCGCCGAGGCTGAGCACGTGGGACCACTCCGTGGTGCCGCCGTTGAACACCTCGCCGTCGCCGCGGGTGAAGGCCGCGATCATCCCGGCGCCGCGCATCTCGCCTTCATGCACGTAGCCGGGCAGATCGTCACCGAGGTCCCGGTTGTAGTTGTAGACCTCCTCCTCGGGCCCGCCGATCGGCACGCGGCCGCCGAAGCGGTCCTCCTCGCCCCGGACGGCGGGTGCGAGGGCGAGGATTTCCAGGGTCTCGGGGGCGCCGTCCTCGAACGTCGGGTACGGCAGACCGCGCCGGAACGTGTACTCGACCGAGTCGAGTTCGAAGGCCGCCAGGAACGACGGGGGGCCGCCGAGCAGGTCGCCGTAGTAGAGGTCGGTCCCCTCCATCGACCAGTGGTGCGGCCGGTAGACGGTGAAGCCTCCCGACGAGCGGGGGGTGGCCACGCCGTAGCGGTTGTAGATCCCGCCGAGGCCGTTGAGGCCCATGGTGGTCGCGCCGGGCCGGCCGACCGACTTCGCCTCCCACACGGTCGTGGCCAGGTGGGGTGTCTCCCGCGCCTCGGGGTCCAGGGACGGCAGCCGGTAGCAGTACTGCGTGTTCCCGTCCTCGCTGAGGCGTACCTGCCACTGGTAGTTGCCGCCGAACCTGGCCAGGTTGCCTCCCGCGTCGACGAACGCGTCGACGGCGTCGCGCATCCGCCACGACCAGTACTCGTCGTGCCCGACGACGACGGCGCAGGAGTACCCGTCCAGCGCGTGGGGATCGAAGTGCAGGTCGTGCTGGGTCAGGTAGTCGATCTCGTACCCGTGGCGCTCCGCCCACACCGCGAAGTGCCGCTCGTAGGTCGCCCAGAACGCGTCGGCGTGGTGGCGGCTGTACCCGAAGAGACGCGCCCACTCGTACGAGGGGTAGCGCGGGGTGCCGTACATCGGCAGCGTTCCCGGGTTGGCCTCCCGCGGCGCGCCCGCCGGCTTGCGGATCATGCCCCGGGCGATGGGGCGCCGCGTCGAGGCGAGCGGTGACCCCTCGTCGTGGCGCGGGTCGTCTCCCGTGCCGCGGTAGTGGTTGGCGCCGCCCCAGTCGTTGTAGGCCAGCATCGTGCTGGTGGTCAGCACGAGCGCGGCGCGGGCCCGCCGGTGCGCGGGTGCCCTGACGACGAAGAAGTGCTCGCGCTCCCACAGCTCGCCCTCGGGGGTGGTGGCGCGCACCGTCACGATGTAGAAGCCGCTTCGCCAGTCGGCCGGGATCTCCAGCTCCAGCCCGACCGGCCAGCCGCAGCCGACGGCGTGGGCGTCGGCCGGCGCCTCGAAGCGGCCCGCCGACAGTCCACGGCGGGACCACACCACGTGCGGTTCCAGGCCGTCGCGGACCACGTCGAGGTCGAAGGACGGGACGCTCGCGCTGAGGTGGAACCGCACGGTCTCGCCGGGGAAGTAGGAGAACCGATCGGTATAGCACCAGACTTCGGCCGCGTCCGGTGTGCCGAACGCGCGTTCCGACGGCCACCCCCGGGGTGACCAGGCGAAGGCGGCCGGGAGCCCGGACGCCTTGATCATTTCGCTCACGATTCTCCTTGACTCGTACGTGAGGGTCGAGTCTATGAATCTGTCAGCGACACGAAATGGACGACTCGCACAACGATCATCGTTGCTTCTGGACGGTTCGACCAGGGGCGGCGCGGTTCGAGCCGACTAGTGTCGGCTCGCGTCAGCCCGTCTTCGCCCGGATGCCGGCGCCTGTCCGTCATGGGCGCCGGGAGGACCTCACGGAGGGACGGGGAAACAGCGTGATCGTCGATCCGCCGGTGCCGATCGGGAGCGGGACGCCGGTCCGTCCCGCGCTCCGGCGGTGGAGACCGAGCCCGCGCCCGTCGTGGCGGCCGGGGAGGTCCGCGCCGACCGCCACGGGACGGGCGCGGCGGCGGGGCCCGAGTGGGACCGCGCGGCGACCGCTCGAACCGTCCGTACGAAAGGACCGACCAGAATGACCAAGCCCCGGGGACCCGTCGACTCCTCCCGTGTTCCGCGTTTCGCCGGCCCGGCGACCTTCGCCCGGCTGCCCCGCCTGGACGAGGTGGGGCGCGCCGACGTGGCGGTCGTGGGCGTGCCGTTCGACGCCGGGGTCTCCTACCGGCCGGGGGCGCGGTTCGGCCCCTCGGCCGTCCGCGAGGCCAGCCGCCTGCTCCGGCCGTACCACCCGGCCCTGGACGTCTCGCCGTTCGCGGTCCGCCAGGTGGCCGACGCCGGGGACATCGCGTGCAACCCGTTCGACATCAACGAGGCCGTCGAGACCATCGAGGAGGCCGCGTCCCGTCTGACCGCGGACGGGACACGGCTGGTCACGATCGGCGGGGACCACACCGTCGCGCTGCCGTTGCTGCGCGCCGCCGCCCGGCTGCACGGGCCGGTCGCGCTGCTGCACTTCGACGCCCACCTGGACACGTGGGACACCTATTTCGGCGCCGAGTACACCCACGGCACGCCGTTCCGCCGGGCGGTGGAGGAGGGGATCCTCGACACCGAGGCGCTGGCCCACGTCGGCACCCGCGGCCCGCTGTACGCGGAGAAGGACCTCGACGACGACAAGCGGATGGGCTTCGGCGTGGTCACCAGCGCCGACGTCATGAGGCGCGGCGTGGACGAGGTCGTGGACGCGCTCCGCCAGCGGATCGGCGACCGTCCGCTCTACCTGTCCATCGACATCGACGTGCTCGACCCGGCGCACGCGCCCGGCACCGGCACCCCGGAGGCGGGCGGCCTGACCAGCAGGGAACTGCTGGAGATCCTGCGCGGCCTCGCGGGCGGCAACCTGGTCGGCGCGGACGTCGTCGAAGTCGCCCCCGCCTACGACCATGCCGAGATCACCTCGGTCGCCGCCTCCCACGTGGCCTACGACCTGATCAGCCTGCTCGCCCTCAACGAGAGGTCGTGACGCGCCGGTGCCGGACCGGTCCTGACGGGGAAGGCGGGCGATCCGGGTCGGTCGCGCGACGCGGGCGCCCGTCCCGGGGCGCCGGTTCCGCCCCGGCACGCGAAGCCGCCCGGGACCTTGCCGGGCGGCTCGCGTGTGAAGGCGCCTGAGAATCTCTCCGTGGGGCCGCGTGGGGCTACACGGGCCGATCCGGGGCCGGGGACCTGTCCGTCCGGTCGCCGATCGTGGGCGTACCGGCCTGGTCGTGAGCGGATGCCGTACCGCTCGGGTCCGGCGCCGGTGTCGTGTCGGGGTGCCCGGTCACCGGTGTCGTCCCGGGCCTGTCATCGATCTTGTCGGCCATCTCCCCGGCCTTCCGCGCCGCGGTGGTGATGTGCCGGTCGTGCTGTCCGCCGGCCTTCTCCCCGGCGGACTGTCCGGCCTTGCCGATGCCCTGCTCGACGATCTTCTCGATCCTGCCGGAGTTCTCTCCCGGCAGGTCCTTCACGCTGCCGAAGATCGACATATCTGAATCCCCCGATTCCGACGTGGCGACGCATCGCCTTCTCACTCATACCCGGCTCCTTGGCAGACTTATCCCGTGTCTCAGCCACCCGTCATCGCAGTCGTCGGCCCCACCGCCGCCGGAAAGTCCGATCTGGCCGTGGATCTCGCCCTCGAACTGGGGGGTGAAGTGATCAATGCCGACTCCATGCAGCTTTACCGGGGCATGGACATCGGAACGGCGAAGCTCTCCGTGGCGGAGCGGCGCGGGGTGCCCCACCACCTGCTCGACATCTGGGACGTGACCAGGACGGCCAGCGTCGCCGAGTACCAGGCGCTGGTCCGGCCGCTCATCGACGACCTGCGGGCCAGGGGGGTCGTGCCGATCCTGGCGGGCGGGTCGGGGCTGTACGTGCGGGCCGCGCTCGACGACCTGGAGTTCCCGGGAACCGACCCGGAGGTGCGCGCCCGCCTGGAGGCCGAGCTCGACCGCGTGGGCACCGCCCCGCTCTACGAGCGGCTCCGCGAGCGCGACCCGGAGGCCGCCGGGACCATCCTGCCGAGCAACGGCCGCAGAATCGTCCGGGCGCTGGAGGTCATCGAGATCTCCGGGCGCCCGTTCTCGGCCACCATGCCCTCGTACGACGCCGTCTACGACAGCGTCCAGCTCGGGGTGGAGGTGCCGCGGGAGGTGCTGGACGCCCGGATCGAGGCGCGGGTCGAGCGCATGTGGGAGGCCGGGCTGGTGGAGGAGGTCCGCGGGCTCGCCGCCCGGGGCCTCGCCGAGGGCCGCACGGCCAGCCGGGCGCTCGGATACGCCCAGGTGCTGCGCTTCCTCGCCGGGGAGTGGACGGAGAAGGAGGCGATGGACGAGACCGTCCGGGCGACGCGCAGGTTCGTCCGCCGCCAGGAGTCGTGGTTCCGCCGCGACCCGCGGGTGGTCTGGCTTCCCCAGCGGGCTCCGGACCTTCTGGGCCGTGCGCTCGACGTGGTGCGCCGGTGACCTGAGCGGGCTCCGGACCTTCTGGGCCGTGCGCCCGACGTGGTGCGCCGGTGGCCCGAGCGGGACCGGGCCGGCGGGAGGGCCGGCGTCCCGGGCGCGCGTCCGGGGCCGGGACCGGCGCGGATAAGGTTGAGAGATGCGATTCGCAAAGGGTCACGGCACCGAGAACGACTTCGTCATCCTTCCCGACCCCGACGGTGAGCTGGAGCTCTCCGCGGCGCTCGTGGCGGCGGCGTGCGACCGGCGCGCGGGGATCGGCGCGGACGGCGTGCTGCACGTGATGCGGACGAAGCTCAGCGCGGAGGTGGCCGACCAGGCGGACGCCGCCGAGTGGTTCATGGACTACCGCAACGCCGACGGCAGCCTCGCGGAGATGTGCGGGAACGGGATACGGGTGTTCGCCCGCTACCTGGTGGACGCGGGGCTGGCCGGGGCGGGCGAGTTCGGCGTGGCGACCCGCGCGGGGGTCAAGCGCGTCCGCCTGGGGGAGACCGGTGACGTGACCGTGGACATGGGGCCGCCCCGGGTGCTGGGCACGAGCCGGACGAGCGTGTCGGGCCACGAGTACGAGGGCCTCCACGTCAACATGGGCAACCCCCACCTGGCCTGCGTCATCGGCGATCCGGTGGCCCAGCTCGACCTGAGCCGTCAGCCCGTGTTCGACCCCGAGGTGTTTCCCGCGGGGGTCAACGTCGAACTGCTCAACCCGGTGGGCCCGCGCCGGGTCGTGATGCGGGTCTTCGAGCGGGGTTCGGGCGAGACGCGGTCCTGCGGCACCGGCTCGGTGGCCTCGGCGGTGGCGGCCGCGCACCTGGCGGGGGAGACCACCGGCACCTGGGCGGTCGAGGTGCCGGGCGGCACCGTCACGGTCACCCTCGACGAGCGCACCAGCTACCTCGCCGGTCCGGCGGTCCTGGTCGCCTCGGGGGAACTCGACCTGTGAGGTCCGGCGCCTGACCCGACAGTTGCCGAATGATGTTCTGTCAGGCGATGCTGAGTTCCTTCGATAGACCGAGAAGGAGGCGAGCATGACCGACCCACAGGTCACGGCGGCGAGGGTGAAGGCGGCGATCGGGGTTCTCGGCGGTGGCTTCATGATCTCCCGGGAGGCCAAGGCGCTGTGCGAGCGGACCGGGCTGTCCGCCCGTGCGCTGTATTTCCGCGGGCGCTGCGGCGTGCTCGGCGAGGTGTCCGCCGACGTGATCCTCGCGACCACGGTCTTCTTCCCCGCCGAGCATGTCAGGAAGTACTGGGAGGAGGGCCGTGCCCTGCCGGTGGCCGAAGCCGTCGGGCTCTACGCCGGTGCCTGCCACGACTGGGGGAGGCGCCGGCTCGGCGGGTTCGCCGGGGCCGCCCGTCTCGCCGAGCTGCTGGAACCGGTGGTGGACAACGCCGACGTGCTGGGTGCCCCGCTTTTCGCGGGATGGCGGGAGGTGCCCCTGGCCGACGACCCGCCCGCCCGCGCCGCGCAGCTCCTGCACCTGGTCCGGGAACTGCGCGGCGGCCTGCACGCGGTGGCCGTCCTGGCCGAGGGGCTGACCCCGCTGGAGGCCACGCTGCTCGCCGCCCACGACGGGACCCCCCTGGGTGCCAGGTCGGGCGAGACCATGGCGCGGTTCTTCGACTGGCCGGAGCCGTTTCCGCAGCCGGGACCCGAGGCGGTCGAGCGCCGGACACGTGCGGAAAAGCTCACTGACGTGCTGATGGCGCCGGCCTTCTCCGTGCTCGACGAGGCGGACTCCGCTGAGCTGGTCGAACTGCTCGCCAGGGCGGGATAGCCGAGTCGTTTGGGGCATGCTCGCCGACCTGGCAGACTGACGTCTCATGGACGTGGACATCTGGGCCTGGGTCGGCGACACCCAGCGGCAACTGCACGAAGCAGGAAACACCGGTCTGGTCATGGCGATCGGAGACGTGCCCGCGCAGGCGCTGGAAGGTCGATACTCGCAGCTCGATGTGGTCGCACCGGCGATCGCGCAGCAGGCGGAGAACCTGCAGCTGCCGTGGCTGGAGTTCTACGCGCGCTACTGGCACCTGATCGGCCGCATCGGCGACCGGGCGCAGGGTGCCGTCGCGATCGGGGACGCGGAGACGCTGGTGGAGTTCGCCGGGCGCGAAGACGTCCGCGAGTGCCCGGCCGCGCCCGGCGCCGTCGTGGCGCTGGCCGTCGCCCAGGCGAACACCGACGGTCCCGGCTACGCCGCCGAGCGGCTGGCCGCCCTCTCCGCCCTCGACGTCCCGCCCTCCTCGCCGGCTTTCTCCGCCGTCGCCGAGCAGCAGGTCGCGGCGCTGGTCGACGCCCGGCGGGTCCAGGAGGCCATCGCGCACGCCGAGGCGGCCGTGGAGGCGCTGGGCGGCGTGGGCCGCGAGGCCAGCTGGGAGCTGGGCGCGGCCTCGGCTCGCGCGCTGTTCGCCGCCGGCCGCACGGAGGACGCGCTCAACGCGCTCGACGCCGCGACCGGCTTCAAGCCCGACGACCCGGTGGCCAAGCAGCACCGGGAGGGGGTGCTCCGCGCGCTCCTGCTCGCCACCCTCGGCCGGGTGCAGGAGTCGGTCGACGCCCTGCCCGACCTCGACGTGGTCGGTGACCACCCGCGCGTCTGGGTGGAGTGGTCGCACGCCATCCGGGGCCTCGCCGGGTCGGAGCAGATCACCAACACCTGGCAGCTGGGCCGGGTGCTCAAGCAGTGGATCGACTACTTCGCGATGATGGGCGGCTACCGCGCCCGGGTCGAGCTGGCGCTGGTCGCCGGGCACCTGGCCGTGGCCCGCCGGGGGATCTGGCAGGCGCGACTGCTGGCCGACCTCGCCGAGTCCGCGGCGGGCGAGCTCAAGAGCCCCGGTGACGTCGCCGAGCGGATCGCCGAGCTGCGCGCCGCCGCCGACCAGGCCACCCCGCTCCCGGCCCCGGGCCCCGACGCCGAGCTGGTCGCCTACTTCGACGCCGCCGACGGCTTCAACGCCGACCCGGAGCGCTGGGTGGGCTGGCTGGCCCCGCTGTCCGGCAGCGACCTGGAGGCCACCCGGCGTCACACCACCACGCTCGGCTTCCTCGGCTACCCGGCCAGGGGCGTCGACATCTACTGGACGATGCTGGTCGAGTCCGGCAAGCTCGAGACCGCCGACCCGCAGGACGTCACCTACCTGACCAGCCTGCTGATCGAGGCCCGTCAGGACGAGCGGCTGGAGCAGCTGGCCGAGCGGCTCCCCGCCGCCCAGCGCCACATGGCCCTGGGCCGTCTGTACCGGGCGCGCGAGCGCTGGGAGCAGGCCGCGGCCGAGGGCGAGGCCGCGGCCGCCGCCGGGGTGGGCATCGAGGCGAGCCGCCTGTGGGCCGCCGCCGTGCAGCAGCTCGGCGACAACGCCAAGGGCGCCGCCATCCTGCGGGAGGTCCTCGACTCCGACGAGATCGAGCACCCGGACATCTGGCGGATGATCACCATGGCCACGGCGGCGGAGGACTGGGAGACCGTCCGCCTGGGCGCGGCCAAGATCGGGATGCCGTTGCAGTCCACCGAGGGGCCGGTCGAGGAGGAGATGGGCCTGGTGCGCATCATCCTGCCCGCCCCCGACGGCAGCCAGCGCCAGGTCCTCAGCCTGCGCACCGGCCCGGCGACGGCGCGCCTGGCCATCCCCCAGCCCCCCGGCATGGAGTACAACGCCGGCGACCTCGTCGTCTTCGAGCCGCAGCTCCTGGAGCCGATCCCGGAGAGCCCCGAGGAGCAGGAGAACTTCGTCCCGCCCTTCGCCGCGGTCAGCATGCTGCGCCCCGGCGGCTACACCAGCTGGTTCTTCGACGGCGCCGCCCCCAGCCAGGCCGACTGGAGCGAGTTCAACGAGGTCCTGGCCGAGCGCGGCTGGCCGATGTGGGTCTACAGCGACGAGAACTACACGGTGACCCACCCGACCACGGGCGAGTCGCTGCCCGGTGTGTTCGGCTGGATCGCGGTCCCGCCGGAGGTCAGCCCGGCCGAGGTCGACGCGCTCCTGGACGACGCCACCGAGCGCTGGGTGCACCCGCTGGCCTGGCTCGACCTGGCCAAGGCCGTCGACATCGAGGTGGAGCGGCACGAGCGGATCGTCAAGGAGTACGGCCTGTAGGCCGCACGCGCCGTCCGCGTTCCGAGACGCCACGCCGCCCGGGAGGAAACCCCTCCCGGGCGGCTTTTCGCGCGAGTCCTAGAATCTCACTCGGTATGGACGGCGGGTGAAGGAGGATCGGGATGCTGGAGCGGTTCCGGCTGGATGGCAAGGTCGCGATCGTCACGGGGGCCTCCTCCGGCCTCGGTGTCGCCTTCGCCAGGGGGCTGGCCGAGGCGGGCGCGGACATCGTGATCGGCGCGCGCAGGAAGGACCGCCTGGAGGAGACCCGCACTCTGGTCGAGGAGACCGGCAGGCGGTGCGTGGCGCTCGCCACCGACGTGTCCCGGCCGGAGGACTGCCAGGCTCTGGCGGAGGCTGCGGTCACCGAGCTCGGCGCGGTCGACATTCTGATCAACAACGCCGGCCTCGGCACGGCGGTGCCCGCGCTGAAGGAGACGCCCGAGCAGTTCCGCCAGGTCGTCGAGGTCAACCTGTACGGCACCTACTGGATGGCGCAGGCGTGCGCCAGGGTCATGAAGCCGGGCTCCTCGATCGTCAACATCGGCAGCATCCTCGGCGAGACCACCGCCGGCCTGCCACAGGCCGCCTACAGCGCGTCCAAGGCGGGCGTCGTCGGCCTGACCCGTGACCTCGCCCAGCAGTGGACGGGACGCCGTGGTATCCGGGTCAACTGCCTCGAACCCGGCTTCTTCACCTCGGAGATGACCGACCAGTACGCCGAGGGCTACCTGGAGCGGCAACTGGAGCACCGGGTGCTGATGAAGCGTCCCGGCGACCCGGCCGAGCTCGTCGCGGCGGCGGTCTTCCTCGCCTCCGACGCCTCCTCGTACGTCACGGGAGCGGTGATCCCGGTGGACGGGGGGATCCTGATCACCTGAGCCCGGGGCGGGGCGGGGTGGGGTGGCCCGAGCCCGATGGGCCCGGGCCGGGGAAGGCTCCCGGTCACCCGAGCCCGGGGCGGGGCGGCCCGAGCCCGACCGGAGCGGCGGATTCAGGCCCTTCGCTGAATTACCGCAGGTTACGCGATGTTTTTCGCGCAGATGGAGATTCAGGGTTCATCGCATCTCGCGTTCCCTGAAAGACTGCTCGCGGCTTTTAAGATTGAGAAGGCCATCTTGGGTAATTTGCCGTTTCAGATGGAGCAGGCGCGGGCGGGAGGGAAAGGGTGCGGGCTGCGCTGGGACGAGGTGCGGTCGCCGCGACGATCGCGTTCGCGATGGCGGGCTGCGGCCCGACGGGCGGCCTCGACGACGGCTTCTCCGGCGGGAGCGGAGGCGGTGGGAAATCCGCGGCCGGTGCGCTCGCGGACCTGGAGAAACTGGAGGTCAAGGGCCGGGCCCCGATGACCGGTTTCGACCGTGACAAATTCGGTCCCCCGTGGGCGGACGTCGACAAGAACGGTTGCGACACCCGCAATGACATTCTCAAGCGCGATCTGAAGGAGGAGACCTTCAAGAAGGGCGATGAGTGCGTCGTGCTGACGGGTGTCCTCCACGATCCGTACAGCGGCAGGACTATCATGTTCGAACGCGGCGCGAAGACCAGCATGGCGGTCCAGATCGACCACGTCATCGCGCTCGCCGACGCCTGGCAGAAGGGCGCGCGGCAGTGGCCGTCGTCCAAGCGCAGGGAGCTGGCCAACGACCCGCTCAACCTGCTCGCGGTGGACGGGCCGCTGAACAGCCAGAAGGGCGCCGGGGACGCGGCGACGTGGCTGCCCCCGCGCCGCGCCTACCGGTGCGCCTACGTCACGCGCCAGATCGAGGTGAAGCTCAAGTACGGCCTCTGGGTGACGTCCGCGGAGAAGGACGCCATGAAGACCGTGCTCTCCTCCTGCTGAGTGCTCCGGGCGGGGCCGGCCGGGGCCCCGTGGTCTCCCGGCCTCTCCCGAGCCGCCTGAACGGCTCCGGCCGGCCCGAGCCGCCCAGAGCCGCTCGATCGTCAGTCGTCGTAGTCGCGCTTGAACTTGATGATCTTCCCGGTCTTCACCGAGACGTAGACGTCGTACTCCCATCCGCTCTTGTACAGCTCCACCTTCCAGGTTCGGTGGCCGTGCTCCCACTCGCGCTCGACGTCGGTCACGCGGGCGCCGGGGACGCGCTTCTTGGCGATCTGAGTGGCCCGGCGGGCGGAGATGCCGGCCGTGGCGGTGGTGCCGGCCGTGCCCGTGGTGGCGGTGGTGCCGGTCGTGCCCGTGGCGGGGGCGGCTACGGCCGTCTCGGACGCGGCGAGGGCGATTCCGCCCCCACCGGCCAGGAGGGCGGCGGTTCCGAGGGACGCGATGGCGATCTTGGTGGTGTGCTTCATGTGTCCCAGGTTCTCGGCGATCATGATAGGGCCGCGCTAAGGCATGGTTAACACGCGGTACACCAGGCGCGGAGTGTCCGGAGCCGTGTCAGGGGGCGGTGTGTCAGGAAGGCTCGTCGGGGCGCTTCGGGGCGCTTCGAGGGGTCTGTTCCGGGCGGGCCCTACGGCAGGGCGCCGGTGGCCAGGAGCATTCTCAGCCGGACGCGTGATCCGCCCGCCCGTTGCTCGATGGTGAACTCGTCGCAGAGCTCCCTCATGAGCCAGAGCCCGAGGCCGCCGGAGGCGTTGCCGTCCGGACGCTCGCGTCGCGCGTCGCGCATGCTCAGCAGGCCGCAGCGGTCGGTCACGTCGACGGTGACGTAGACATCGTCGTGCCAGACGGTCACCGTGCCCTCGCCGCCGGCGTGCCGCAGGACGTTCACGGCGGCCTCGTGAGCGGCCAGGAGCAGGTCGTCCAGGCGCCTGCCGGTCAGTCCCGCGTCCACGGCGTAGCGCGAGATGTCACCGCGCAGGGCGGACAGGTCACGGGTGATCGTCCACCGGTGGCGAACCCGGGTCCTCACTCACGCTCCCCCCTCGCTGTGCCGTTCCTGACATCGCCTGGGGGGCGGCGTGATCGTGTGTGCGGGTACTCGCGATGTTCCCTGCCAGGGCCTCTACCCCGATACCGGTCCGGTTCACCACCGGTGCCGTCCGGAGCACCGGACGGGCGCCGCGCTCGCGCTCCGGCGGCCGGGACGACGGGAATTCGGCGGCGGCTCGCATGCCGGTCCGAGAAAGGGGTAGTCCCCGGTTCGGTTGACCAGACATGCCGTCCCTGTCCGTCCGCCGCGAGTCGGCGGCCGGAGTCCCGGCGATGTCGAACGCGTTTTCGCACCCGGAGCGCCGGGGCATCCGACGGTTCGACAGGCGTCTCGTGCGCGTGCCCGGCTCCACGCCGACGCGGTCCGCGCCTTCCGGCGCCGCGGTGTGAATGCGGCAAAGGACCGAAGCAGGACCATCAGAGGAGCTCTCATCGTGACTTTCAATCCGTTGCAGGAACGTGGTATCCCGCTGGACCGGCAACTGCGCAACTGGAGTGAGCTGAACGTCACTCCCATCGACCCCGACCACGGCGACCCCTACACCAGGTGCCGGATCATCGCGATGAACGGCATCGAGGTCGAGGCGATCCTCTTCAGCCACCAGTTCGCCCGGCACTGCCCTGACCCGGCCGTCAAGCAGCAACTGGCCGAAGTCCGCTACATCGAGGCCCAGCAGCAGAAGGCGGTCAACTGGCTGCTGCCCGGCCTGGCCTCGGTGCTGGAGACCACGATCGCCTACGAGCAGGTCGCGGTCGACCTGACCGCCTGGGTGGCGCGGATGGAGCCCGACCCGTACCTCAAGCGGGCCTACCAGTTCGGGGTCCTGGAGGACTTCGACCACCTGTACCGCTACGCCAACCTCTACGAGATGATCGAGCACCGCAAGGCCGAGAAGATCGTCGACAACCTGACCGAGGTCATGCCGGGCCGGCCCACCTACCTGCACCACCGCCACCCGATCGACAACCTGCGCGAGCCCTACGACAAGACGACCACCGCGCCGATCTCCAAGCTGCACGCCCTGACGATCATGTCGGCCGAGCAGCAGACGATGAACTTCTACATGAACGTCGGCCCCACCTACATGGAGCCGATCGCCCGGCAGCTCTACCAGGAGATCGGCCTGATCGAGGAGGAGCACGTCACGCACTACGAGTCCCTGGTCGACCCGGGCGAGACGTGGTGGGAGCAACTCCTCACCCACGAGTACAACGAGTGCTACCTGTACCACTCGTTCATGGAGACCGAGTCCGACCCGAAGGTCAAGGCGATCTGGGAGCTGCACCTCAACATGGAGCTGGAGCACCTGCGCCTCGCGGTCGAGCTGTTCAAACGGCACGACAGCCGTGACCCGGAGGAGGTCGTGGCCCCGGCGCTGCCCCAGCCGGTGACCTTCGAGCCGAACAAGGCGTACCTGCGCGAGCTGCTGGAGACCCAGATCGACTTCACCACCATCGGCACCGGCTACGTCCAGGAGGCCCACGAGCGGTTCGAGAAGCTGCAGGAGCAGATCCACGGGGGCGAGACGCCGCCGAGCGAGCGGGTCGTCGGTGAGAACAGTGACAAGTCCGGCCGGGAGTACCGGCTGGAGACCGAGGGACCGCACCCGGTGCCCAGCCTGCGCGCCGGCCGCTAGAAGCTCCGGACACTGGAAGCTCCGGCCGCCGGAGACACCGGGACCGCCGGGACCGCCCGAGGCGCCTGAGCCGCCGGAACCGGCCGGAGTCGCCTGGAGGCAGGGGAGGCCGTCCCCTTTCGCCCTGAAAGGGGACGGCCCGGCCTCAGCCGGAAACCGGGGGCGGCGGCGCTCAGGCGGAGACGGCGGGCAGGAAGACGACCACGCTCGCCCCGCCCTGCGGGGACGTCCCCAGCGACAACGAGCCGCCCGCCGACTCCGCCGTGCGGCGGGCGATGTCCAGGCCCAGCCCGGTCGACCCGGCCCCGCTCTCACCGCGTTCCAGGGGAGCGGGCGTGGCGAAGCCCGGCCCGGCGTCGGAGACGGTGAGCAGCGTGCCGCCCTCGGCGGACTCCAGCCGTACGGAGAACGACACGCCCTCGGGCGTGTGCGCGAACACGTTGCCGAGCAGCGCGTCCACGCAGGCGGCCAGATCGTCGGCGGCGACCGCGACGGGCAGCGGGCCGGACGCCAGGTCGAGGGTGAAGTCACGGCCCTGGTCCTCGGCGAGCACGGACCAGAACGCGACCCGTGCCCCGGTCACCGCCGCCGCGTCGCACTCGGCCCGGCCCTGGGCACGCCGCCTGGCCTCGTTGATCACCGCGGTGACGGCGCGCTCCAGGGCGTCCACCCGGGCCTCGATCCTGGCGGCCTCCTCCGGGTCGCCCAGCGACTCCGCCTCCAGCCGGAGACCGGTCAGCGGGGTACGCAGCCGGTGGGACAGGTCGGCGACGTTCTCCCGCTCCTCGGCGAGCAGGCCGGTGATCCGCTCGGCCAGGTGGTTCAGGGCGAGACCGACCGCGTGGACCTCCGGCGGGCCCTCGGGCACGGTCCTGGCGGACAGGTCGCCGGCGGCGAGCCGGTGGGAGACCTTCGCCAGCGACATGATCGGTCTGATCACCGCGCGGGCGAGCCGGTCGCCGACCAGGATGCCCAGACCCACCAGGGCCAGCCCGAGGGCTCCCAGGCCGATCCACACCTGGGTGACGCCCCTGGTCAGCCGGGCGTCGTCGAGGAACACCCGGACCACGGCGGTGCCGCCCGGCGCTCCCTGCACCGCGACCAGGATCTCCCGCCCGCCCGGGACGGCGGCGGTGACGCTGCGACCGCGGGCGGCGAGCTCCACGGCGGCGGAGCGCGGGGCGGGGGCACCGACCACCTGCCCGCCGGGCAGGAAGACCGTGACCGGGTGCGCCGCCCGCTCGGTGGTGAGCTGCAGGGTCTCGACGTCCAGCGCGCCCACCGCGACGGCCACGGAGTCGGCCTCCGCCTCGGCCTCGCTCACCGCCCCGCTCTCCGCCACGGTACGGACCAGCAGGGCCAGCGGGACCAGGAGCGCGATCAGCACGAGGGAGGTGGTCGCCGCGACCAGCAGGACCAGCCAGCGCCTCATGCCGGTGCGGCCAGGCGCACGCCGACGCCGCGTACGGTCTGCAGGTAGCGGGGTTCCTGGGACGTCTCGCCCAGCTTGCGACGGAGCCACGACAGGTGGACGTCCACCGTCTTGTCGGCCCCTCCGTACGGGATCTGCCAGACGTGGGTGAGCAGCTCCCGCTTGGTGATCACCTCACCCGCCCGGGCGGCCAGGTAGTGGAGCAGGTCGAACTCCCGCGGGCTGAGGTCCAGCGGCGTGCCGTCCAGGGTCGCCTCCCGGGTGCGCGGGTCGATCCGCAGCCCGCCGACGGTGACCGAGCTGTCGGCGCGGCTCTCGCCGGTGCGTCGCAGCACCGCCCGGATCCGCGCGTCCAGCTGGGCCGCGCTGAACGGCTTGACCACGTAGTCGTCGGCGCCCTCGTCCAGCAGCCGGACCATCTCCGCGTCGCCGTCCCGCGCGGTCGCCACGATCACCGGGACCCGGCTCACCGCGCGGAGCATGCGCAGCAGGTCCAGGCCGTCCATGTCGGGCAGCCCGAGGTCGAGAACGACCAGGTCGGGGCGTTCCTCCACGGCCAGCCGCAGGCCGTCGAGGGCGGTGGGGGCGGACGACACGGCGTGGCCGCGGTCGCGCAGGCCCCGCGTGAGCGAGGTACGGATCGCGGCGTCGTCCTCGATGAGCAGCACGTTCGACATCGAACGCCACGTTAGCCCGCTCCGGAGCCGCGCCAAAAGCACGTTATCCGCCCCTTAACCATGCCTTATCGTTCCGGGTGGCACAGTGGACGCGTGCGCAGGCGTCTTCCCCTTGCCGTGGCCGGCTGGCTGATCACCGGGGTTCTCGCGACCGGAGCGGGAGTGGCGGTGATCAGCGGGCTGAGCGAGCCTCTGACGGACGGCGGCCTCCGCCCGCTCTCCGCGGCCGAGGTCGACGAGGCGCTCCGCCTCACCACGCCGCTTCCCCCGACCGGTGGTGCCGTCGCGTCCACCCCGGGTCCGGCGTCCACCCCGGATCCGGCCGTCACCCCGGGTCCGGTGGTAACCGCCGGACCCTCGGCCACCGCCACCTCTCCGGTCCCCACGGCCGCCGCGTCGCCGCCCGGCAAGAGCAGGGCGATCGGCACCCCCGGCGGCAGCCTGATCGCCCGATGCGAGAACGGCCTGGTCACGCTCCGGTCCTGGAGCCCGGCCCAGGGCTTCCAGGCCGATGACGTGGAACGCGGCCCCGGCCAGCGGGCCCGCGTCGAGTTCGAGGCGGAGGAGACCGAGGTCAAGGTCGAGGTCCGCTGTTCGGCGGACGGCACCCCCGTCCACCGCGTCCACGCCTGACCGGCCGGGCCCGGCGCCGGGCCGCTCCGCGGGCGGGACGGCTCCGCCCGCGGAGACGCCGGCCGGCGAAGGCGGGAACGTCAGCCCGCGGGGGTGGGGCAGCCGTCGGCCAGGTCGTCCCAGAAGCCCGGACGCGTGCTCGGGAGCTCGTCGGCCACGGTGACCGAGAGCTGCGCGGTCGAGGCGACCAGGCTGCCCTTCGGCGCCCTGGCGGCCTTCTCGTCCACCACGATCCCGCGCTCGCCGAGGAATTCGTACGTCTCCGGATCGAAGAGCAGGTCCTTCCTGACGCCGTCGAGGCCGACCCGGCCCACGCCGATGCCCCTGCGGCCCGCCGCGTCCTCGGCGTTCTCGCTCACGTCGACCCCGGGGATCGTGCCCACGGCCTTGAACAGCGCCGCCCGCTGCGCCGGGGGCAGGTAGGTCTCCCTGAGCATGTGGCCCGCCGCGGTGAAGGCCGCCTCGTCCCTGGAGTTGCCGCCCCGCTCGCCGGTGTACAGGTGGGCGCGCATGCCCTCGGCGTCGGTGGGGAGCTTCTTGAGCGCCGCGTAGTCGGTGCGCGCGTACTCGGGGGTCGTCTTGCAGCTCACCAGCGGCATCGTCGCCACGCCCGTCTGCTCGTACGCGGCCTCGGGGATGGGCCAGCCCGGGTACGCCCTGGGCTCCAGGTACTCGACCCGCAGCACGCCGTTCTTCGTGCCGTCGGCCGACAACCAGATGGCCCGCCTGGTCCGGTAGAGGTAACGGGTCTCGTTCCTGTCGTCGTCCTCGCCGAAGGCGCCGTACATCGTCTCCGACTCGACCTTGACGAACTGGTCGTCGCGCGGGTCCAGGTCCGTCTTCGCGGCCGCCCGCGCGGCCCTGTCGAGCACCTCGCTCGCCGAGACGGCGGCGATCTCCGGCATCGCCACCACGACCTCCTCCACCGGGCCGGAGGGCCCGCGGCCCCGGGCCTGGACCAGGACGACCGCGGTGGCCCCCACCGTCACCGCGAGCGCCCCGGCCAGCACCATCGTGGACGGCCTGCGCCACAGCGGCCGGAGCCACGCAGCGCCGCGTCCCGGCGCTCCGCCGCTCGCCGCGGACGCGACCAGCCCCCGCCGGGCCGCGTCCTTCGCCTGCCGGTCGTACGGCGGTGCCTCGGGCCGGATGCCGGCCACCAGCTGGATCTCGTCCTCGTTCATGTGCGCGACTCCAGGAAACGGCGGATCTTGGTCCGGGTGCGGGAGAGGCGGGACCGCACGGTCCCGATGGGGATGCCGAGCGCCTGGGCGGCCTCCTCGTAGGTCAGGTCGGCCCAGGCCACCAGCAGGAGGAGGTCCCGCTCGGCGGAGCCCAACCGGGCCAGCGCGGCGGCCAGGGCGGGCCGGAGCCGGTCGGCGCTGACGCGCTCGGCGCTGCGCTCCTCGAAACCGGTCGCGGGGTCGGGCGCCTGCCGGGCGAGCATCTTCAGCCTGCGGGTCTCGGCCCGGCGATGGCCGGAGATGAAGTTGGAGGCGATGCCGTAGAGCCAGGGCCGGGCGTCGGTCCTGCCGAGGTCGTAGCGGGCCCGCTTGCGGAAGGCCACGAGGAACGTCTCGGCCGTCACGTCGTCGGCCATGGTGACGTCGTCCAGCCGCCGTGCCGCGTACCGGTGGATCTCGTCGGCGTGCCGGTCGAAGAGCCCGGCGAACCTGTCGGGGTCCGTCAGCGACTGTCTGATCAGCTCCGCGTCGTCGGGGGGCAGGGGCGGTGCCGACGCCTCGGCCCGTGGGGAGAGGCCCAGGGTCACCACCCGTTTCGTCCGTTCATTCGGGGTCCTTTCGGAGCGCGTCCGCGCCCTCGACCCTTACTCCGCCGCCCATCGTCCTTGAGTTCCCATCCGCGGCCAAGGTCGCCCGGCCCGTGCCGTGTGAGGTCTCCGCGCCGTACGGGGCTTATCCGGCGCGAGATACGGGACCGGCGACCCCCCCCCCCCCCCCCCCCCCGACCGGTGATCCCGGGCCGCCCGAGGCGGCCGGGCACCCACATGATGTTTCTTTTGCGGATTGTCATCCTTGATCGCCCGGTCCGAGGGTGTTTCCCGGGCCCACAGGATGTCCGTCACCCCGCGAGTGCCGTCGGCATGATCGGTGCGGAATGCGCATTCTGAAATCGATCATCTCGGAAAGGTTGCTGACGGGATGACGCCTGGATATCTGCCGGATTTTCCTGCCATCATGCTTTCATGACGACCCTGCGTTGGTATCTCGTAGGTGGTTCCGCGGTGATCACCGCTGTCGCATTCGGTGTGACCGTCACGATGAACGGTCTTTCGGGTCTGGAGTCGCTGAGCTGGATCGCGGGAATCCTCGCGCTGGAGGTGGCCGTCATCGCCCTGGCGACGACATGGCCCGCGCCGCGCAGGCACCCGGCCCCCACGCCGCGCGGGCGGACGGCCGCCGCGGGCTCGCGCGGCCCCCACGGGGTGGCGGATGCGGAGCAATCCACCGATCGGCCGCCGACGCCGAAGTATCACACCGTGGTAACGGATTCCCGCAACGTTCAGATCGGTGAGGGAAACACCATGAACATCGAGGATCCGGGCGACGGCGCGAGGGGAGGCCGCTCGCCCGGCGGTCGGTGAAACGGCGGCACGGAATCGGCGGTGAAATCATGCGAGATGAAGAGCGGATAAAGGCCACCATTGAGCGAATCGTCGGGGATGCCTATTCCGATGAGGATCTCAGACTCCTCAGATCACTGGTCCGCCGGCGGGGCGGCGCGAACGCCGTGCAGTTGGGCAAGTACAGCATCCGCCTCGATAACGGGAGAAATATTCATATCGGCGACCGCGTCTATCGCGGAGCCGACGCCGAGGCGATCCGTGACGTTCTGCAGGACCTCGCGGACGACATGGGGGAAGACGTCCCGCGTGGCTCGCTCCGCAGCTTCGGTGGTTTCATCGTGGCCCTGGGGACGCTCGTGTCCATCGTCGGGCTCGCCGTCTTCGCCGCCAACTTCCTGTCGGTGTGGGGTGACGGCCTGGCGGGAAGCGGCCCCCGTCGCCCGTCGTCCGCGACGGTCGAGAATCTGGTCCTGGGGTTCGGGACCGCCTTCGCGGGAGGGCTCATCACCGCGTTCGGGAACCTCGTCAGAGGGCTCGAACGCCGTCGGGGGCGCTGACCGGGTGGAGCGGGGCTTCCCGGGGAACCCGGCGGCGGGCTCGGGCCGCCGCGGAAAAGCCGCCGGACGCCGGCGGAGCCGCCGCGGAAAAGCCGCCGGGCGCCGGCCGAGCCTGCCGGGATGCGGTTCCCGGCGGGGACGGCATCTGCCGGCACGTGACGTCCCCGGACCCGTGCCCGGGTCGGCTGTCCCCGGACCCGTGCCCGGGTCGGCCGTCCCCGGCGACGAGCCGTTCAGGAGACATGGTCGGGGTCTACGGCGTGGAGTACTGGCGGGCCGGTGTGGCGAGCCGGAAGCCGTTGTGGTCGCGGACGACGCCGCCGGACGCCTCACCGATGGCCAGGGCGAGCCGCTCGGCCTGCTCGACCACCGCCGGGGTGATCGGGCCGCGCGCCACCGAGACCTCGTAGTCCATCTCCCCGTCCGCACCGCCGCAGAAAGCGATCTCCAGGGGGCTCCAGCCGGCGGACAGCAGGGTGATGTCGAATCCCGGGAGCTTCCTGGGGCGGGCACCGGGCAGCAGACCGGTCAGCCGTTCCAGGGGCAGCGCGCGGCCGGTGACGGCGAACAGGTCGGGGGAGCGCTCGGCGCGGCGGGGGCGGTACAGGCCGCCGAGCCGCTCGGCCAGGCCGGCCACGACGGCGGCGGGGTCGATCTCGGCCTCGGGGTCCGGCGCGTCGGCCACGTACGCGACCGGCCAGCCGACGGGGAGCCGCGCGAGGAGCGCCAGCTCCCGGCAGACGTGGTAGGGGCCGCGCAGCCGCATCCGGTCGTCGATCCTGATCGCCCTGCCCTGCGGCGCCGCCTGGGGGCTGTGCAGCCGCACCGTCTCCAGCACGGTCCGAGGGGTGACGGAGGACGGCAGCAGAAGGGTGGGGCCACGCCGGAGCCGTTTGGCGAGCAGAAAATCGAACACTCCCATGACGCCGGAGTCTCCCAGTACCCACTTGCAGGCCACTGGTGTCCGACCGGGGACCGGCTCCGCGGCGCTTGCGGCGGGCTTGCGTCGCAGGCAGGCGCCCCGGAGAGGAAGGGCGCCGCCGATTCATCCTCTCCCGCACCGGTCGTCATCCTCCGGTACTAAGATCCGCCTTCACGCAACCGGGAGCAAAGGGAGAAACGATGAGTGCTCAGAAGGCCGGGCAGGCCGCCCAGCGGGACAAGGGCGGCGGCCGGCGGCTGCTGGTGAGAGGGCTCCTGTTGTCGGTCGCCGCGGTGGTGGTGCTCGGTCTCGTCCTGAGCGGCTGCTCTCGGGTGAGCACCCAGCCCGACGAGGTGGTCCTGCACTACGCGGGCGGCACCTTCGAGGCCATCAAGTTCGAGAAGTGCATCAACCCCTCCAGCGGCGCCACGCTTCTCGGCCCCGGCGACACGGGATACTCCTACCCCTTCGGTCAGCGGACCTTCGACTTCTCCGGGGCGGACGACGCGGAGTCCAAGCCGCTGTCCGTGGTGAGCAAGGACAACGTGGAGATGACCGTCTCCGGGGTGGCCACCTTCACGCTGAACACCGACTGCAAGACGTTGCAGCAGTTCCACGAGAAGATCGGGCTGAAGTTCCGCGCCTACTTCGAGGACGGCGAGTCCTCCGACGGCTGGCGCCGCATGCTCAACATCTACATGCGGGTCCCGCTGGACCGCGCGTTGGACGCCGCCTCCCAGGAGTTCGAGTGGCGGGGGCTGTTCAACGACCCGAAGGTCAAGCAGGCGTGGGAGACCAGGGTCGGCACCCTGGCCAGGGAGTTCATCAAGGAGACGGCCGGGGCCGAATACTTCTGCAGCCAGAACTACGCCGGCGGTGGGGAGTGCGGCGACATCTCGCTGACCATCCAGAAGCCCGAGCCGCCGGATTCCCTGGTGGACGCCCTGGCCGCCGAGCAGGCCGCCAAGGCCGAGAACGTCGCCCAGGCCCAGCGCAACGCCAAGGTCCGCACCGAGATCGAGTCCATCAGGGACCTGGTCAAGGTTCTCGGCCCGCAGGGCGCCGTGCTCTGGCAGGCCATCCAGAAGGGGCAGGTGACCGTCGTGCCCGTCCCGCAGAACGGCAACATCAACATCACCCCGCCGAACCGCTAGCCCCGCGACGCCCGGAGCTCCTGATCGATCACAAAATCTGATTTTCCGTAATATTCGAACCTTAGTGCGGTTTTTGTTGATCCACCGCTCCGGGTCGTGGCATGATCATGCCGTACCGTCAGACCCCGACCACCCTGAGTCAACGGAGGCGGCCATGGCCGAACGCACCGGATACCCCGACGGCGCACCCTGCTGGGTCGAGCTGGCCACCCCCGACGCGGCCGCCGTGTCAGGCTTCTACGCCGGCCTGTTCGGCTGGACCTGCCAGGACCAGGGTGAGGAGTTCGGCCACTACACCATGTGCTCGCTCGACGGCCGGGCCGTCGCGGCGATCTCACCGGCCCAGGGCGCGCCGCCGGCGGGGGCCCCGAGCTCGTACTGGAGCGTCTACCTCGCGACCTCCGACGTCGACGCCGGCGCGGCCACGGTGGAGGCGAACGGCGGCAAGCTGCTCGCCCCGCCCATGGACGTGCCCGGCTTCGGGCGGTTCGCCTACGCCACCGACCCCACCGGGGCCGCGTTCGGGCTCTGGCAGGCCGGGCCGTTCTCCGGCGCGCAGCTCCACGACGAGCCCGGCGCGCTGTGCTGGAGCGAGGTCACCACCACCGACGGCGCGGCCGCCGACACCTTCTACCGGGCGCTGTTCGGCTACGAGCAGGAGCAGACCGGCGACGGGGCCGCTTTCGACTACACGGTCTGGAGGATCGGCGGCACGGAGGTCTGCGGGCGCCTCCAGATGGACGAGAACTGGGCCGGCATCGCGCCCCACTGGATGGCCTACTTCGCGGTGCCCGACTGCGACGCCGCCGTCCGGCGCGTGACCGAGCTCGGCGGAGCGCTCGGCTACGGCCCGTTCGACACCCCCCACGGCCGGATGGCGGTCGTCAGCGATCCGGCCGGCGCGCACTTCACGCTGTGCCGACGGCCTGGCTAGGGCCCAGCTCGGCGCCGAAGTCCCGCGCGATCCGGCGCATGCCCTCGGCGAGCTCCCGCCGGTCGAGCGCGTCGATGCGCTCGGCCGGCCCGGAGACCGAGAGCGCGGCGACCGTCCGCGACCCGTCGCGCACGCCCACCGCCAGGCAGTGCACGCCCAGCTCCTCCTCGCCCAGGTCCATCGCGTAACCGCGCTCGCGCACCCGTTCCAGCTCGGCGAGCATCGAGGGCAGATCGGTGATCGTGTTGGCGGTCCGCCGGGGCATGCCGGTCCGTTCCACCAGCGACGCCACCTCGGCGTCCGGCCGGTCGGCCATCAGGACCTTCCCCACCGCCGTGCTGTGCGGGAGCACCCGCCTGCCCACCTCGGCGAACATCCGCAGCCGCCGTGGCGAGGGGACCTGGGCGACGTAGACGACGAAGTCACCCTCCAGCACGGCCAGGTTGGCCGTCTCGCCGGACAGCTCGACCATCTTCCTCAGGTACGGCTGCGCCCACACACCGACCATGCGCTCGGCCACACCGCCGAGCCGGACCAGAGCTCCGCCGAGGGCGTAGCGGCGGTCCGACTCCTGGCGCACGTAGCCCCGCGCGAGCAACGTGCGCAGCAGCCGGTGGATGGTCCCGTACGGCAGGCCGGTGCCCGCCGCGATCTCCGACAGGGCGGCCTCCCCGCCCCGCTCGGCCAGCGCCTCCAGCACGTCCAGCGCCCGGTCGACCGACTGCACCGCGCTCATCCGACTCCTTCTCCCGTGAACCCGCCGCGCTCGCCGTACCGCCCGCTCACGGTACCCTCGCCAGACCGCGCAAGGACGCGTCGAGGACCTGGGCGGTGTGCGCCACCGGGAGCGGCACGGCCCCCCGGCGGCGGATCGCCGCGGAGATCTGCATGGTGCAGCCGGGGTTGGCCGAGACCAGCAGGTCGGCGCCGGTGTCGAGGACCCGCTCCGCCTTGCGGTCCCCCAGGTCCCTGGCGGCCTCCGGCTCGAACAGGTTGTAGGTCCCCGCCGAGCCGCAGCAGATCGACGACTCGGCGATCTCCCTCAGCTCCAGGCCGGGGATCGCGCCGAGCAGCGCGCGGGGCTGGGAGCGGATCCGCTGCGCGTGGGCCAGGTGGCAGGCGTCGTGGTAGGCCACCGTGATCGGCAGCGGGTGCCGCTCGGCCGCCGGACCCAGCTCGACGAGGTACTCCGCCAGGTCGACGGTCCTGATCGCCCGCGCCCGGTCCGCCCATTCCCCGTCGAGGATCTCCGGGTAGTCCTTCATCGTCGACCCGCACCCCGCCGCGTTGACCACGACCGTGTCCACGCCCGCCCGCTCGAAGACGGCGATCGTGCGCTTGGCGAGCCGCACGGCCTGCTCCTCGCGGCCGGAGTGCAGCGACAGGGCCCCGCAGCAGCCCTGCGACGCCGGGATGACCACGTCGCAGCCCTCCAGCGCGAGCACCCGGGCGGTGGCCGCGTTGACCTCGGGGAAGAACTCCCCCTGCACGCACCCGGTGAGCATCCCGACCGTGGCCCTGCGCGGGCCGCGCGCGGCGACCCTGCCCGGCAGCCGCACCCGCGCCCGCACCGGGGGAGCGAGGTCGGCCATCGCGGCCAGGGACGGGCTGATCCGCTCCAGCCTCGGCGCGATCCTCCGGCGCAGCCCCGTGCCGAGCCGGAGCGGCAGCCGCAGCGCCCGCAGCCGCCGGGGGTAGGGGAACAGCTGGAACACCAGCGCCCGCAACGCCCGGTCGCCGGGCGGCCTGGTGTGCACACGCTCCACCTCGGCCCGGGTCTGCTCGATCAGCCGGTCGTAGCGCACCCCGGACGGGCAGGCCGGCACACACGCCATGCACCCCAGGCACGCGTCGAAGTGCCCGGCCATCTCCGGTGTCAGCGGCGTGCCCTCGACGTGCTGCTTCATCAGGTGGATCCTGCCTCGCGGGGAGTCCATCTCCTCGCCCCACAGCACGTACGTGGGGCACGTGGGCAGGCAGAACCCGCAGTGCACGCAGTCCTTGATCAGTTCCGGGTCCATGTCGGCTCCCTCCTGCGAGCCACGAACGGGTTCATGTCAGATCCCCCCCACGAACCGGCCGGGGGACATCCGCCTGCCGGGATCGAACCGTTCCTTGACCCGCCGCATCAGCGCCTGCGCCCCGGAAGGGCCCCAGCGGTCGACCTCGCGTACGAGCTCCGGTGGCGCGGCGAGCACCGTCAACGCGCCGCCGAGCGGCCGGAGCGCCTCGCGCACGCCCGCGACGAGATCGGCGAACGCCGCCCGGTCCACCCCGGCGGGGAGGGAGACCTGCAGCACCGCGGAGGCCACCGACCCGCGCACCCGCACCGGCAGCCCGCCGGCCGTGACCGCCCGCAGCGCCCGGTGCGCGCCCGTCGGCGGGACTCGCACTTCGAGCAGCACGTCCTCGCCGGGTGGCGCCGCCCACCAGGCCGGTGCCTCGGTGCCGATCCGTGCCGTTCCGTACTCGTCCATCAGCTTGCGCACGGTCTCCGCCCGCGCGCCGGCCGCCGCGCCCTCGACGAGGACGGCCACGGAGGGCCCGCCCCGCGGGTCGGGCCAGTCGAGCTCGATCGCGGCCGGCTCCGCCTGGGCGGCGGCCAGCTCCGTGACCAGGGCGTCCAGCCGGTCCAGCCCGTCCTGGCGCGGCGCCGCCCCCGCCGGGCTCGCCCCGCCGGTCCCGGCTCCGGCCGACCGCCCCTGCGGGGCCGGGACGCCGCCGCTCCACGGCGCGGGCAGGTCCACGCCGATCCAGCGGCGGTCGGCCGGCATCGGGTGGAGACGGAAGACGGCCTCGGTGATCACGCCGAGCGTGCCGTACGAGCCGGTGAAGAGCTTGCCCAGGTCGTAGCCCGCGACGTTCTTGACGACGGCGCCGCCGGAGTGGGCGACCGTGCCGTCGGCCAGCACGACCGTGACGCCGATCAGCAGGTCGCGGGCGGTGCCGTAGCGGAACCTGCGGGGGCCGGCGGTCGCGGTGGCGAGCGTGCCGCCGACGGTGCCCGCGCGCAGGGTGCCGTCCAGGGCGAGCTGCTGGCGGGTTCCGGCGAGCGTGGAGTTCAGGGTGCCGAGGGGGAGCCCCGCGCTCACCCGCGCCACGAGGTCGCCGGAGGAGTGCTCGACGACCAGGCCGTTGTCGAGGGTCAGGCCGCGGGTGTCGACCAGCAGGTCGCACCGCTCGGGCGGGTTCCCCCAGTCGAGCTTGGTCCCGTCGCCGGCCGGTACCACGGCGAGGTCGTGCCCGGCCGAGACGCGCATCAGCGCGGCGACCTCACCGGTGCTCCCGGGAGACGCCACCCAGCGCGGCACGACCCCGCCCACCGCGTCGCCCGGGGTCGCCTCGCGGATCCCCGCGCCCGTCGCGCGCAGCGCTTCCAGCGTGTCCATCAGAACTGCTCCGCCCGTCCCGCCTCGACCAGCGGGTGCACGCCCTTGCGCACCCCGGGCACCTCTCCGCACAGGCGCGGGGTGGGGAAGACCTTGCCCGGGTTCGACAGGCCGCGGGGGTCGAAGGCACAGCGGACGAGCTGCATGGTGTCGAGATCGTCACCGGTGAACATTCTCGGCATGTAGCGCGACTTGTCGACCCCGACGCCGTGCTCGCCGGTGATGGAGCCGCCATGCTCGATGCACAGGTCGAGGATCCGCCCGGAGACCAGCTCGGCCCGCTCGGCCGCGCCGGGCTCGGCGTCGTCGAACAGCACCAGCGGGTGCAGGTTGCCGTCGCCCGCGTGGAAGACGTTGGCCACCCGGATGCCGTACTCGTGTGAGAGCCGGTCGATGCTCGCCAGCACCCCGGGCAGCGCGGTGCGGGGGACGACCCCGTCCTGGACGATGTACGCCGGGCTGATCCGGCCCACGGCGGCGAAGGCCGACTTGCGGCCCTTCCAGATCGCCGCCCGCTGCGCCGGGTCGTCGGCGACCCGCAGCTCGAACGCGCCGGTCTCCCGGCAGATCCGCGTCACCTCGCCGAACTGGTGGGCCACCTCCTCGGCCGGGCCGTCCAGCTCCACGATGAGCACGGCACCCGCCCCTTCCGGGTAGGCGCAGGACACCGCGGCCTCGGCCGCCTCGATGGCCAGGGCGTCCATCATCTCGATCGCGGCGGGCACGATGCCGGCGCCGATGATCGCCGACACCGCCCGGCCGCCCCGCTCGACGTCCTCGAACGCCGCGAGCAGCGTCGTCACGGCCTCCGGCGTCCGGCTCAGCCGCACGGTCACCTTGGTCGCGATGCCGAGTGTGCCCTCCGAGCCGACGAACGCCCCCAGCAGGTCGTAGCCGGGGTCGTTCTCCGTCAGCTCCACGATGTCGCCGTCGGGGGTGACGATCTCCAGGCCGATCACGTGGTTGACGGTGAAACCGTACTTCAGGCAGTGTGCGCCGCCGGAGTTCTCCGCCACGTTGCCGCCGATCGTGCAGACCTGCTGGCTGGAGGGGTCGGGTGCGTAGTAGCGGCCCAGGCCGCGCACGGCCTCGGTGATCGCCAGGTTGGTGACCCCGGGCTCCACCGTGGCGCGCCGGTCGGGCAGGTCGATCGAGAGGATCCGCCGCATCTTCGCGGTCACGATCAGCACCCCGTCGGAGCGCGGCAGGGCACCGCCCGACAGGCCCGTCCCGGCGCCCCGGGCGACGAACGGCAGGCCGTGCTCGTTGCAGATCCGGACCACGGCCGCGATCTGCTCGGCGCTCTCCGGGAGCACGACGACTCCGGGGGTGACCCGGTGGTGGGTCAGCCCGTCGCATTCGTAGGTGCGCAGCCGCACGGGATCGGTGATCACCGATCGATGGCCGAGGAGCTCCTCGAACCTGCGGGCCGGCCCGTCCAGTGCCGTGGTCGACATCGTTCCTCCTCCGGCGTGCGCGGCTGCCCGGTGGCGTCTCCGCTCCCCGCCCTCCGTGGCCGCCGTGCCGCGGCGGGTGCCGGGCGACATCACCCTCGTCTTGAATTCTCGCTCAATGCGGGGGCGCCGGCGCCCCCCTCGTGCAGGGCATCCTCACCGGTCAGGCCGGGGAAACGGGATTCCCTGACCAGACGCTGGACGGAGCGGCGGTCCGAGGGCGACATCCGTGACATGCGATGCGGCGCGTGACGGATGCGCAGATGCAGCCGCCCCTTGATCATCGTGATCAGGACTCCTCTGGTCCAGCCCTCGTCCGCGGTCTTGCGCGCGTAGAACTCCCTCGTCGCCCGGTTGTCGAGCATGTCCAGCAGGACGATGTGGTGACCCCACGGGATCGGCCGCCCCGTCGGCGGAACGCCGTCGGGCCACGCGGCGGCGAAGGCCCTCATGTAGCGGAGGTTGGTCCGCGAGTAGCCGACGGCCTCGGGGAACGCGCCACGCAGGTCGGCCGAGAGCCGCGGCACCGCCATCCTGCCCCACTGGTCGTCCGGTTGCCGGTGGAGGATGAGGCGGCCGATCCGCCAGTACTGACGGATCAGTTCGACGTCGGCGGCGAGCGCCGCCCCCCGGACCCGGCTGCGGGTGATCTCACGCTTGACGGCGTCGAGCAGGGCCCCGTAGTCGCCGTCGCCGGCGCCTGTGCCATTACTGCGATCGGTCATGGACGGAAGGTAGCGACCCGGGTCGGCGTCCGCACCTGTTCCCCGTGGACCGACGGGGTGAGGAATCCCCTCCCGGGAGTGAGGATTCCTCACCGTCGGACCGCTCATGTCACGGCATACGCGCATAGGCCGGGAGAGTAAGGAACTCCGCGAAGTCGTCGTCCAGGGCGACTTCCTTGAACAGCGCGACGGCCTGGTCGTAGAGGGTCTCGTCGTAGCCGGGCTCGTCCTTGATCGCGGCGAGCTCCCCGTCGATGATCCGCTCGACCAGTTCCCTGGTGACCGCCTCGCCGGTGTCGGCGAGCTCGATGCCGTTGTGGATCCACTGCCAGACCTGCGAACGGGAGATCTCGGCGGTGGCGGCGTCCTCCATCAGGTTGTGGATGGCCACCGCGCCCAGCCCGCCCATCCAGGCGGCCAGGTAGCGCAGCGCCACGTCGACGTTGTTGCGCAGGCCCGCCTCGGTGATGTCGCCGGGGGTCTTGGAGACCGCGAGCAGGTCGGCGGCGGAGACGGAGACGTCCTCGCGCAGGCGGTGGAGCTGGTTGGGCCGGTCGCCGAGGACGCCGTCGAAGACCTCGCGGCAGATCGGGACCAGGTCGGGGTGGGCGACCCAGGAGCCGTCGAAGCCGTCGCCGGACTCGCGGGTCTTGTCGGCGCGGACCTTCTCCAGGGCCACCTTGTTGATCTCGGGGTCGCGGCGGGAGGGGATGAACGCCGCCATGCCGCCGATGGCGTGGGCGCCCCGCTTGTGGCAGGTGCGGACGAGGAGCTCGGTGTAGGCGCGCATGAACGGGGCGGTCATCGTCACCGCGTTGCGCTCGGGGAGCAGGAACTCCCGGCCCCGGGTGCGGAACTTCTTGATCACGCTGAAGAGGTAGTCCCAGCGGCCGGCGTTGAGGCCCGCGGAGTGGTCGCGGAGCTCGTAGAGGATCTCCTCCATCTCGAACGCGGCAGGGTAGGTCTCGATGAGGACGGTCGCCCGGATCGTGCCCTGCGGGATGTCGAGCAGGTCCTGGGCCCTGACGAACACGTCGTTCCAGAGGCGGGCCTCCAGGTGGGACTCGATCTTCGGCAGGTAGAAGTAGGGGCCCTTGCCCTTGGCGATCTGCCGCTGCGCCGAGTGGAAGAAGTAGAGGCCGAAGTCGACGAGGGAGCCGGACAGCGGGGCGCCGTCGAGCGTGAGGTGCTTCTCCTCCAGATGCCACCCGCGGGGACGGACCACGATGGTGGCCAGTTCGGCGTCGGGCTTGAGGGTGTAGCTCTTGCCTCCGGCGGAGAAGTCGATGGTCCGGTCGAGCGCGTCGCGCAGGTTGATCTGACCGTTGATGGTGTTCTCCCAGGTGGGAGCGTTGGCGTCCTCGAAGTCCGCCAGCCAGACCTTGGCCCCCGAGTTGAGTGCGTTGATCGTCATCTTCCGGTCCACCGGACCGGTGATCTCCACCCGGCGGTCGACCAGGCCGGGGGCGGGCGAGGCGACGTGCCACTCCGACTCGCGCACGTGCTTGGTCTCGGGCAGGAAGTCGAGGGTGCCGCCCGCCGACAGCTCGGCCTGCCGCGCCTGGCGGGCCTGGAGCAGTTCCACGCGCCGGGGACCGAACTCGCGCTGGAGGGTGGCCAGGAAGGCCAGCGCCTCCGGCGTGAGGATCTCGTCGAACCGGTCGTGCGAGGGGCCGCTGATCTCAACGCCGTCCATGAGCCCTCTTTCCATATCGTGGAAAAGCGATTCTGAATTATGGAATCGAAGCTACTTGATGGTCACTTTCCGGTCAAAGGCAGGGTCCCTCTCAGGGGAGGTTCCGGGGCTTCCCCGATGATCTGGAGGGAGGGCTCACAGGACAGTTGAGGCAGGCCCCTCGGGAGGGGCCCGCCGTGACAGGGAAGCGGACAGCTTCCCGGGAAACCGAGGATTGAGCTCATGAAGAAGAACCTGCTCGTCGCCGGAGCGCTGCTGAGCTCGGTGTTCGCCCTCTCCGGCTGCCAGTTCGGCCTGGACTTCCGCGACCAGAACCAGGACGTCGTCTCCTACGACGTCACCGACAAGGTGACCGCCCTGGAGGTCGAGAGCGGTTCGGGGGACATCGTGATCAACGAGTCGGACCGGTCGGGCATCCACGTCACCGAGACAGTCCACTGGCGCGGCAAACGCCCGGCCACCGAGCACAACGTGGACGGCGGCAGGCTCACCCTGCGCTACGCCTGCGACGACCCGAGCTGCTCGGTCGACTACAAGGTCGAGGTCCCGCGGGGCCTGACCGCCAAGCTGGACACCGGCTCGGGCACCATCACGCTGCGCGGGCTGAGCGGGAAGGTGGACGCGGTCAGCGGCTCCGGCGACGTCGACGCCGGAGACCTGCGCGCCAGGCGGTTCGTCGCCGACACCGGCTCCGGCGAGATCGAGGCGAGATTCCGGGGGACACCCGACCACGTGGAGATCGAGTCCGGATCGGGCGACGCCACGGCGTACCTGCCCAAGGGGAGCTACGACGTGACCGCCGAGACCGGTTCCGGCGACCGGACCATCGAGGTGACCGACGACCCGTCCGCGCCGCGCAAGGTCACGGTGAAGACCGGCTCCGGGAACGTCGGCGTCCTGATCGGCTGACCCGCCGCGCGGGCCCCTTCCGCCGGGAGGCCGATAACCGGATGATGGGCGGGTGGTTCGCGTGGCACCATCGGAGGGAAGAGACCCGGGGTGTTCGCGCGTTCACTCATAAGGGAAGAACGCGTTATGCACAACCATCTGAATGGAGCAACGACATAGACACTCGTGAGCCGCTGGACCTCGACCGGTTCGACGATTTCGACAACCTGCCCGACATCGGCGAGATGGAGCTGGCCGAGCGCCAGGCGCTCCGCCGGGTGGCGGGGCTCTCCACGGAGCTGGAGGACGTCACCGAGGTCGAGTACCGTCAGCTGCGACTTGAGCGGGTCGTCCTGGTCGGTGTCTGGACCTCAGGTACGGCGATCGACGCCGAGAACTCACTCCTGGAACTCAAGCTTCTCGCCGAGACCGCGGGTTCCCAGGTGCTGGAGGGTGTGATCCAGCGCAGGCAGAAGCCCGACACGGCGACCTACATCGGTTCGGGCAAGGCGCTGGAACTCGCCGACATCGTCTCCGCCACCGGTGCCGACACCGTGGTGTGCGACGGTGAGCTGAGCCCCGGCCAGCTCCGCCAGCTCGAAGAGATCGTCAAGGTCAAGGTCATTGACCGGACCATGCTGATCCTCGACATCTTCGCCCAGCACGCCAAGAGCCGCGAGGGCAAGGCGCAGGTCGAGCTCGCGCAACTCAACTACCTGCTGCCACGCCTGCGAGGCTGGGGTGGGAACCTGTCCCGTCAGGTCGGCGGACGCGCCGCGGGCGGCGTCGGCATCGGTGGCCGCGGTCCCGGTGAGACGAAGATCGAGCTGGACCGCCGCCGGATCCGCGAGCGCATGGCCAAGCTGCGCCGCCAGATCGGCGGCATGACCACCGCCCGTGAGACCAAGCGGGCGCGGCGCCTGGCGCGCGAGGTTCCCGCGGTGGCCATCGCGGGCTACACCAACGCGGGCAAGTCCTCGCTGCTCAACCGGCTGACCGGGGCCGGTGTGCTGGTCGAGGACGCGCTGTTCGCCACGCTGGACCCGACGGTCCGCAGGGCGCGCACGCCCGAGGGCCGCCTGTTCACGCTGGCCGACACCGTCGGGTTCGTCCGGCACCTGCCGCACCAGCTCGTCGAGGCCTTCCGCTCCACGCTGGAGGAGGTCGGCGACGCCGATCTGATCCTGCACGTGGTCGACGGCTCGCACCCCGACCCGGAGTCGCAGCTCGCCGCCGTGCGCGAGGTGTTCGCCGAGATCGAGGGCGCCCGCGACATCCCGGAGATCGTGGTCATCAACAAGTCCGACGCCGCCGACCCGGTGGTGCTGGCCCAGCTGACCGCACGGGAGAAGCACACCGTCGTGGTCTCGGCCCGCACCGGCGCCGGGATCGAGGAGCTCCGGGCGGCCATCGAGCGGGAACTGCCCCGTTTCGACCAGGAGGTCAGGGTGCTGGTGCCGTACCAGCGCGGTGACCTGATCTCCCGGGCGCACAAGGAGGGCGAGGTCCTCGGCGTCGAGCACACCGAGGACGGCACGATCCTGCACGCCAGGGTTCTGCCCGGTCTCTTCGCCGAGCTGGAGAAGACCGCCAAGCCGGTCGAGACCGTCTGACCGCCGTCAACGCCGGTCGGCACCGTCCGACCGGAGTGCGGCACCCCCCCCC